>NZ_LZJG01000397.1:0-52580 GCF_001667785.1 Mycobacterium sp. E3247
GCCGGCTGCGGACCTGGGCCAGGGCGCGCTGTTCGCGAGACACCCAGTTGCGCAGGGCCTGCGCGCTTCGCCGGCGCAGGTCGTCGATCAGGCGCTGCTCGGCGGCGGTGTCGGGCACCACCTTCTTCGCCGCGTCGGTGGGGGTGGCGGCGCGCACATCGGCCACCAGGTCACACAGCGGGTTGTCGGGTTCGTGACCGACCGCGCTGATCACCGGGGTGCGGCAGGCGGCGATGGCGCGGCACAGCGTCTCGTCGGAGAACGGCAGCAGGTCCTCGACGCTGCCGCCGCCCCGGGCCACCACGATGACGTCGACCTCGACGTGGCGGTCGAGTTCGTAGAGCGCCTCGACGATCTGCGCCACCGCGTTGGGGCCCTGGACCGCGGTGTTACGCACGGCGAAGCGCACCCCGGGCCAGCGTCCGGTTGCCACGGTCGTCACATCGCGTTCGGCGGCGCTGGCCCGCCCGGTGATCAGCCCGATCATGTTGGGCAGGAAGGGGATTGGCCGCTTGAGCCGGGGGTCGAAGAGCCCTTCGGCGTCCAGCAGCCGGCGCAGCCGATCGATGCGGGCCAGCAGCTCGCCCACGCCGACGGCACGAATCTCGGACAGCCGCAACGAGAAGGTGCCCCGGCCGGTGTAGAACGACGGCTTGCCGCAGACCACCACCTGCGTGCCCTCGGTCAGCTTCACCGGCGCGTTGGCCACCAGGTCGCGCGAACAGGTCACGCTCAGCGACATGTCGGCGGCCGGGTCACGCAACACCATGAACACCGTCTTGGAATCGGGCCGCGCGCTGATCTGGGCCAGCTGCCCCTCGACCCACACGGTGCCGAGCTTGTCGATCCAGCCGGCGACGCGAATGGCCACCGCGCGCACCGGAAACGGGTTCTCGGCGGAGTTGGGTTCGGAATGTGCGGCCGGGGTCACTTCGCGTTCGCGCGGGTGATCCTGTTGGCCAGCAGGGTCTGGAACGGAGCGCGGGCCTTGGTGGCCTGCTCGTAGGCCAGCAGGGCTTCGAGTTCGTCGACGCTCAGCGACTGCAGGCGCGCCCGCAGCTGCGCCAGCGTCAGCGTCGCGTAATCCAGCTCGGTCACCACCGACGGTTGCGGAGCCGCCGGCGTGTCCTCGGATTTCCTGCCCTGCTTCAACGGGGCCGCATCGGACGCGGCGTCGGCGAGCGAGTACAACGCGAACCGGCCCTCGGTTCGGCGATCGCCTTCGCCGGCACCGGGCTCGGTGCCGGGCGCTTCTACCGCATCGGGCAGGTCCTCGTCGAAGGTCGCCCATTCCGGCTGCTCGTCCTTCGGCGGGAAGATGCTCTCCAGGGTGCTGTCGCCCTTGATCACCAGCTCGGCCAGGTTCTGCTGAAAAACCATCACCAGGTGCGCCGCCTGACTGGCCAACGTCATCGGGTACATGAGGATGGTCTTCGGCAGCTTCAGCGTCTCCTCGACGGCGACTGTCGCCGCGCCGACCAGCAGCCGAACTCCATACGGTGCGTGAGCCATGGGACCAAGACTGCCTCAAGCGGCGGCTAACTCCAAGCGCGCCGGCGCGAGCTGGCGACCCCGTGTCCGCGGAACGTACCCTGGGTGTCATGCCGCCGACTGTCGACATGGGAATTCCCGGTGCGTCCAGCTCGGTAGCCACCGATCCAGCCCGCAAGCGAGTGCTTCTGGCCGAGCCGCGTGGCTATTGCGCGGGGGTGGACAGGGCCGTCGAGACGGTCGAACGCGCGCTGGAGAAGCACGGCGCACCGGTGTATGTGCGCCACGAGATCGTGCACAACCGGCACGTGGTGAGCACGCTGGAAAAGGCCGGCGCCGTGTTCGTCGAGGAGACCGACGAGGTGCCCGAGGGGTCCATCGTGGTGTTCTCCGCGCACGGGGTCGCGCCGACGGTGTACGCCGCGGCCGCCGCACGCAACCTGAAGACCATCGACGCCACCTGCCCGCTGGTGACCAAGGTGCACAACGAGGCGCGCCGGTTCGCCCGCAACGACTACGACATCCTGCTGATCGGGCACGAGGGCCACGAAGAGGTCATCGGGACCTCCGGGGAAGCGCCCGACCACGTGCAGCTGGTGGACGGGGTCGCCGCGGTCGACAACGTGACGGTCCGGGACGAGAACAAGGTGGTCTGGCTGTCGCAGACCACGCTGTCGGTCGACGAGACCATGGAGATCGTCGACCGGCTGCGGCAACGGTTCCCGAAGTTGCAGGACCCGCCCAGCGACGACATTTGCTATGCCACCCAGAACCGGCAGGTCGCCGTCAAGGCGATGGCCCCGGAGTGCCAGCTGGTGATCGTCGTCGGCTCGCAGAATTCGTCGAACTCCGTGCGGCTGGTCGAGGTGGCCCTGGGCGGCGGGGCAGGGGCCGCCCACCTGGTGGACTGGGCCGACGACATCGACCCCGCCTGGTTGGACGGGGTGACCACCGTGGGCGTGACCTCCGGCGCCTCCGTCCCCGAGGTCTTGGTGCGTGGTGTCCTCGAGCGGCTCGCCGACTACGGCTTCGACGTGGTGCAGCCGGTCACCACGGCCCAGGAAACCCTGGTGTTCGCGCTGCCGCGCGAGATCCGGTCACTGCTGTAGCCGCGCTGGGCGCTCAGGCGTCGTATTCCCAGGATTCCGTCGGGGGCCGCTGCGGCCGCCCATACGTCCGTGAGCGGTTGCGGCGCTCCGGGCGTCGATCGGCCGCCGGCTCGTCCGCCGCGCCGGCCCCCCGGTAGCGGACCTGCGAGATGGGGTGATGCGTCCCGTTGTTGCCGTTCGCGGCGGGGCGGCGCCGCCTCGGCTCATACGTCGGTTCATAGCGGTCGTAGCTGTCATACCGACCGAAGTGCTCCGAGGCCCCGGGCGGGTCGTACGGCTCATAGCCGTCGAATCGGCTGCTCCGCGGCGCGGGCCGCTCGTAGGGGCTGCGGCGGGTGCGCGGTTCCCGTCGGCCTTCCCGGGGCGATTGGCCGCGCGGATCCGAATCCGCGTCCGGCCTGGGGCGGCGCCGCGCGCGCCGGGGCGGTTCCGCGGCGTCGTAGTCCCGGGCGGTCGCCGAGCTTCTCCGGCTCGAGCGCCGTTCGCCGGGTTCGGCCCCGTCGTCCAGCGGTTCCCGGGAATGCCGGGAACGGGCTCGGGCGGAACGCGCGGCGGACCGGTCGCTGCGCGCCGTGCGGCGGGCGCGGGACGAGCTGCCGGCCCCGCGGTCGCGCCGCGCCCGGGCGGGGGCCGCGTCGTCGGCGTCCTCGGCGTCGGACTCCGGATGCCACATGTCGCGCAGTTTGGCGATGATCCCGCTGACCACGGACTTCACGTCGGCGGACTCGGCGTCGTCGGAGGTCTTCGGGTCGGCGGTCGTCCGCTGCGACATCCCGAAATACCACCTGACCAGCCCGATCAGCAGCACGACGCCGGCGGTTCCCAGCATCAGTGGGAAGCGTTCGATGAGCGGATAGCCGCAGTTGATCAGCAGGTCCTTGAGATGGCCGACTTTGGCGTCGTGGAACAACCAGTAGGCGCCGGGCACCGCGCAGAAAAGTATCAGCGGGGGCTGGATGATCGCGGTGAACAGCCCGTCCTGGCGCACCGCCAGCACCGCGGCCACGCAGCCGGCTATATAGAAGCCGGCGAAGACATGGGTCAGCTCCTTGTGGCCGGCGTCGATTCCGTAACCGATCGCGGTGGCGGTGACGGCGAGGAGCAGGGCGGCATACCACGGGATACCTGGGATATTCGGGTGGATCGAACGGTGGGATGGCTCCACCGCCGACTTCGGCCGCTGTCCTGACACATGTAGACCGTACCGGCAATGGGCCGAAAGCCCCGTAAATACCTCGTAGCGATCCCGGGCGTGCCATGGCCCTACTCGTGAGCGGCCCGCGAAAGGTCCATGGCGGCCCGCGCCGCCGCCGACCCCTAGACTTGGGTCCCTGTGAGCCTGAGCCTGGGAATCGTGGGTCTGCCCAACGTCGGTAAGTCGACTCTGTTCAACGCGCTGACCCACAACGACGTGGTGGCGGCCAACTATCCGTTCGCGACGATCGAACCGAACGAGGGCGTCGTTCCGCTGCCCGATCCGCGCCTGGACAAGCTGGCCGAGCTGTTCGGCTCCGAGCGCACCGTCCCGGCGCCGGTGACGTTCGTCGACATCGCCGGCCTGGTCAAGGGCGCGTCCGAGGGCGCGGGCCTGGGCAACAAGTTCCTGGCCCACATCCGCGAATGCGACGCCATCTGTCAGGTGGTCAGGGTGTTCTCCGACGACGACGTGACCCACGTGGCCGGTGAGGTGGATCCGAGGTCGGATATCGAGGTCGTCGAGACCGAGCTCATCCTGGCCGACCTGCAGACGCTCGAGCGTGCCCTGCCGCGGCTGGAAAAAGAGGCTCGCACCAATAAGGAACGCCGGCCGGTGTACGACGCGGCCGTCGCAGCCCAGGAGACCTTGAACGGCGGCAAGACGCTGTTCGGTGCCGGGGTGGACGCGTCGCTGCTGCGGGAGCTGAACCTATTGACCACCAAACCGTTTCTGTACGTCTTCAACGCCGACGAGGCGGTGCTGACCGACGCGGCGCGGGTCGCCGAGCTGCGGCAGCTGGTGGCGCCGGCCGACGCGGTGTTCTTGGACGCGGCCATCGAAGCCGAGCTGAACGAGCTCGACGACGAGTCGGCGGCCGAACTGCTGGAATCGATCGGGCAGAGCGAACGCGGTCTCGACGCGCTGGCCCGCGCCGGCTTTCACACCCTCAAGCTGCAGACGTACCTGACCGCGGGCCCAAAAGAGGCGCGGGCGTGGGTGATTCACCAGGGCGACACCGCGCCGAAGGCGGCCGGGGTGATCCACACCGATTTCGAAAAGGGCTTCATCAAGGCCGAGATCGTGTCCTTTGACGACCTGGTCGCCGCCGGTTCCATGGCGGCGGCCAAGGCGGCCGGCAAGGTCCGGATGGAGGGCAAGGACTACGTCATGGCCGACGGCGACGTGGTGGAGTTCCGGTTCAACGTCTAAGGCTCGATGAGTTCTGTCGATCGCGGAGGTCCTTAATACCGTGGGAACCCTCTGTTACACCGCGACGGTCTCTCTCGACGGCTACGTTGCCGACGGCAGCGGCGACTTCCAGTGGTCGGCACCGAGCGATCCGGTGTTCGCCGCGCATGTCGACCGCATGGCTGAGGTGTCGACCGAAGTGTTAGGGCGGAAGACTTACGCGCTGATGCAGTACTGGGAGACCGATCCAGCGGACGAAGAGTGGGCCGCGGCGGAACGGGAGTTCGCCCAGCGCTGGCGAGGCATCCACAAAGTGGTGGTTTCGTCGACGCTGACGCACGAGGGGATCGAGTCGGACCGTGTCCGCCTGGTACCCGATCTGCGCTTGGCCGAATTGAAGCGGATCGTCGCGCAGGCCGAGGGCGTAGTCGAGATCTTCGGGCCCACCACCGCGGCCGCTGCGATCCGGGCTGGCCTGATCGACGAGTTCCAGTTCTTCGTGGTGCCGAAGATGGTGGGCGGAGGCCTACGTGCTCTACCTGACGGTGTGCGCCAGGATCTGATTCTCGCCGGGCATAGCCTTTTCGACGACGGCACCGTTCACCTGCGCTACCTGTCTCGCCGAGACGTTGCTCGGTGACTTAATGCGGTGGAGTTCAGGTTCAACGTATGACCTAAATCGCTAATTACCGACGCGAGAGGTCGTCCACTGGCCGGAAGTGATCCGGAAGGTCTACCAAGAAATAGCGCCGGACGAGGTCGAAGAGCATGGGCGTCGGCGGCACGACCTGTCCCGTGACATAAATAGTGTCGGCATCGATTTCTCGTAGGTTTTCCAGCCGAATAGGTAGTGCCTCGTCTGACATGAGCTCACTTACGTCCGTCGAAGGTAACCGCCCGTGAAACTCGGGCAGCCAGTTGCGGTCTTCGAAATCGAACGAGGCGAAATAGGGATTCTCGCCAGCGCCGTCGCTGTGTCCGCCAGCCAGACCGAAGCTGGTGATGACGCGAGAGGCGAAGAGGTCGGTTGAGCGCAAGAAATACCACACGATGTCGACAAAATTGAGGCACGCGTCGTGGGCTGGCGCTCCGCGGTCAGCGTGCTCTACCGAGTTTCGAATTGCTTGCAGCTGTTGGAGTGCAAGTGGTCGTACGAGTCCAAGGCGCGCAAGAATTTCGAGAAGATTTGGTTTGTCCGACTCCCATCCGAGAGTCCGGGCAAGTTGTCGGAGTTGATACAGCTCATGCAGTAGGCGCACTCTCGAATCGACTGCATTCCAGAGCTTTTGCACAATCGTGCCTCGGACTATGTCGTTTGGGGCGACTGTTTGTGATAGTTCCTCGGCTAAGTGCCAGTGCTGATATGCGCGGCGTGACGACGCAGGGTCGACGCTCCTGGCGGAGTGTCCGTCTTCCAAGAACTCATCCCAGTAGGGCCTTATCCAAACGTTCGGCGCTCTGCCTGCCACGCCGATGATTGAAGCACCGAATCAGTGAATGCACTCGAGGTCGAAGTCGTCTGGATCCACAGAACCCTCGCGACGGCTATTCGGGCGTAACGCATCACGCTAGAATTCTGTACATGACGACGCTGCCGCTCGCCGAGGTCCGCGCAAACCTCTCCAAACTCGTCGATGAGGCGGTGCGCACGCACCAACGCATCGAAGTGACTCGACAGGGGCGCCGTGCTGCGGTGATCCTGAGTGCCGAAGACTATGACTCGATCATGGAAACGCTGGCCATCCTCAGCGACTCGGATTTGATGCGCGAGGTTCGAGCGGCTGAGCAGGATGACGAGATCTTCACGCTGGACGAAGTGACCGAGGAGATGCGCGCCACCGGCCGGCTCCCACGTTGAGCTACCGAATTGAACTGACCGCAGCTGCGAAACGGGCGCTCACCGAATCGCTCCCCGAATCCGTCGCCGTCGCGTGTTGGGAATTCATCCGAGGACCGCTAGCCGAAAATCCCTACCGCGTTGGTAAGCCACTTCGTGGTCAGCTTGAGGGTCGGTATTCGGCTCGGCGCGGCGAGTTCCGAGTCATATATCGGGTTTTCGAGGACCACGTGGTCGTCAGAATCATCCACATCGCACACCGGCGTGACGTTTATCGCTGACGCGATCTGGTGGAGTTCCGGTTCACCGTCTAGAGCGAAGCCGCAGCTCGTTAGGCGGTTGAGGAACTGTCCGCGGTGAAGACGTCGATCGGCCGTCCGAGCGTCAACATCACCAGCGGGATTTGGCGGCTGGTCGACTGCTGATACGTGATGTACGGCGGGTACAGGTGCGCCATGTATGCCCAGACTTGATGGCGCTCTTCGCCTTCGGGTTCCCGCCACGTCGCCTCGAATGCTTGGGTTGCGATCTGCACGCCGATCGTGTCGCTCTCCAGGAGATTCAGATACCACCCGGGATGCGCATCGGCGCCCCCTTTGACGCGACGATCACGACCTCGCCACCGAAATTGCCGTAGATCAATGGCCTGACATATACCTTCCCCGACTTCCGGCCCACGCACCTGATCAGGCAATGCGTCGTCATCTCGCGGCCACCGACCGCACTCACATCCATGATGTGGCCCCGTGCGCCACCGGAGGCCAAGTAGGTGTCGAGGTGCTCGCTGATCCAGTTGCCTCGCGTCGCTCGGATCGCTGCGGCATCGGCATCGGCCATGATTTCTCCTGAACTTCGACAGGCGAAGGTGACTGGACTGAACCTGCGTCGCCGACTTTGGGGGTCAGGCGGCCAGGCTGATACATGTAACCACGCACCCACCCAGTTGGTTGGGGCGGCCGCCGACGGGATCCGGCGGAGTTCCGGTTCGACAGGGTGTCGGGCGGCCGTTCTGCATCTGCGACGATGAAGTTGACGAATGGGTGGCCGATCCCGAGGGCGTCGGAGGCAAATCATGGATGATTACACCGAGCCGCATTGGGGCGCAGCGGCGCTCGTGGTGATTGACCTCCAACGGGATTTCCTCGATGAGGGTGCCTCTCCCGTGCCCGGCACGTCATCCGTCGTTCCGAATGTCATAGAGCTGGCCCGAGCTTTTCGGTCGGCGGGGCGGCCCATCGTTCACGTTGTCCGTCTCTATGAGCCGGGCGGATCGGACGTGGACCTTCCTCGACGTCGAGCCGTGGAGGAAGGTGCCCGGCTCGTCGTGCCGGGTTCGAGCGGCGCTGAGCCGGCCGATGGGGTCCTGCCACCTGCGGTTTCTCTCGATTCGGCGCTTCTTGCTGAGGGACGCCTACAGCACGTCGGGAGCAGAGAGGTGATCCTGTTCAAGCCTCGCTGGAGCGCATTTCATCGCACTCAGCTCGAGGAGTGGCTGCACGGGGAGGGCTGCGACACGGTGCTCGTCGCCGGGTGCAACCTACCGAACTGCCCGCGCGCGACATTGTTCGATGCCAGCGAGCGCGACTTTCGAACAGCACTTGCCACCGATGCGGTGTCGCAGACCAGCGATGAGAGGCTTGCCGATCTCGCCCGTATCGGGGTGCGGCTCTACAGTACGGCGCGCGTAGTCGCCGCACTCTCGGCTGTGAACAGATGATGAGACCTCATGGGCGCGGATGGTTCCGTTCGCCGGTGAAGTTCAGCTTCAACGTGGCTGGTCGGCAGATACGGGAGAAAGCCTGATGCGGTGGCGGGGTGTGTGTCACGTCGAGTTCGCCGTGCTCGACTACGACGACTCGATCGCGTTCTACGACGCGTTGTTCGGCTGGCTCGGGTACAGCAGCTTTTCGTCGCTCAACATGGAATACGAGTCGACGTATTACATGACGCGGCATGTGAACCCGCACAGCTACATCGGTATCCAGCCCGCCCGCACCGGGGCGAAGCTTTCCCACCACGACCAAGCGGTCGGCATCAACCACATCGCGCTGTGGGCGCGGAGCCGGGGAGAGGTCGACCGCTTCCATCGCGGGTTTCTGCTGGACCGGGGTGTTCCCGTTACCGATGAGCCGAAAGAGTATCCGCAGTACTGGCCCGGCTACTACGCAGTGTTCTTCGACGACCCGATCAACGGCATTCACTGGGAGCTGGCGTGGATACCGAAAATCCCTACCCCGCGGCAACTTTGGTCGTTCTATCGCGCGATTCGCGCCCTCACCAAGAGCCGGCCGGACCTGGCCAACACGGTCCCGGGCGTCGCCTGGCAGGCAAGGCGGACCCTGCCCGCCCGATATGATCGGATGCCATGAACTGGTCCCCCCGGTCTACGAAGATCATTGTGGGTTGCGCGTTGGCGTTGTCCGCCTTCGGGTTGACGGGGGGAATCGGCCACGCGGCGCCGGCCTCTCATTGGTGCCCGGGCAATCCCTGGGACCCGAGCTGGGGCAACGTCTACAACTGGGACTGGAACCAGTGCCACGACTGGCAAGGTCACGCGGGGCAGAGCTTCCCGGCGGGCGCCGGGCCGTGGGGCCCCCCGCCGGCATGGGCGCCGCCGCCACCACCCCCGCCGACGTGGGCGCCCGGGGCTCAGCTGATGTGGAACCCGACCGGCGCCGGCAACTGGGGCTTCTGGAACCACGGCATCTGGACCCCGGTCTAAGGCCAGCACGAAAGGGCCACCTCCTTGTCGGAGGTGCTCCGTAGCATGCCCTCGTCGCACAAGCGTGCACGCCACGCAGTCAGGAGGGCGCCATGAACTTCGTTTCCACCCGCATCATCACCGCCGACGTCAGCCGGCTCGTCGATTTCTATGAGACGGTCACCGAGGTTCCCGCGGTATGGGCCAACGAGCTTTTCGCCGAGATTCCGACGTCGGCGGGCACGCTGGCCATCGGCAGCGACAAGACCGTGCCGCTGTTCGCGGCCGGATCCGCCGAACCCGCGGCCAACCGCAGCGTGATCGTCGAGTTCATGGTGGACGACGTCGACGCGGAATACGACCGGCTGCACCGGCGCGTCCCGGAGGTCGTCACGGCGCCGACCACCATGCCGTGGGGCAACCGGGCAGTGCTGCTACGCGATCCGGATGGAAACCTCGTCAACCTGTTCACTCCCGTCACGGCCGAGGCGCGTGCGAAGTTCGGAGTATGACTGCGGTACAAGGGGTTTCGACCCCGGTAAACGGCACTCGGTCAGGTGACGTGGCCCGGGCGGTAAACGGCGAGTAGTCACCGGTGCGCGGTGGCCCGCCCGGTGTTAAGGTTGTCTGTGGTCACCGACGACTGCCCGGACACGCCGGAAGAACTCGAACGCCGGGCCGCCGCGCTCGATGAGCGCGAGGAGGGGCTCGAAGACCGCGAGGCCGAGGTCAGAAGGCGCGAGTGGCTGGCGGGAAGACGAGATCGGGTCGCCGACCAGCGCGACCGAATCGCGGACGACCGCGAGCGGGCGGCGGATGAGCGCGAGCGGGTGGCGGATGAGCGCGAGGGCACGGCCGCAGAGCGCGAGCGTGAGCGATTGGGCCGCGAATCCGACCGAGTGACCCGCGGGGAAGCCCGTGTCAAGCGAGACCAGGCCAGCATCGACCGGGAGACGTCCGAAACCGAGCGCGGGCTCGACTACAAGTGAGTGCAATAGTTTGCTGGTAGCGGGCCCAAGGCGCCGCGCCGCATTTGCTGAAGTGCGGCGAAGGCCATTATCCTGTTTGCGAATGAGCTGCGCCACAATTTTTGGTGAACAATAACTGTCATTGCTAGCGTCGCCGGCCATGGTAGTTCTTGCAACATTGATGTCATTGATCAATCAGGTCTCCGGGACGCCCTATATTCCGGGTGGAGATTCTCCCGCCGGGACGGATTGCTCGGGCCTCGTTTCGTGGGTTGCCAACGCGGCGTCCGACAGGCCGGTCTTCGGAAACCGGTTCAACACCGGGAATGAAGAGGCGGCCTTGTTGGCGCGCGGGTTTCAATACGGAACCGCCCCCAATGCCCTCGTGATCGGGTGGAACGGCGGCCACACGGCCGCGACGCTGCCCGACGGGACGCCGGTGTCCAGTGGTGAGCGCGGTGGCGTGCACGTCGGGGGCGCGGGCGCCTACCAGGCCGGCTTCACCCACCACATGTTCCTGCCGATGCCACCGGATGGCGAGGGTGCTCTGCCCCCGCCTCCGGACGCGCCGCCCCCGCCCCCGGACGCGCCGCCGCCACCGCCGGAGGCGCCGTCCGTCCTGGTCGATGCCACGGCTCCCGCGCCGCCCGCACCACCGGCCCCCCCGGCGCCCGAATTGCCGCCGCCCGGCGATCCCGGAATTGCGAATTCCTAACGAATTCGATTCGTAAAGGTCTCTGCCTATTGTCGCGTTATTTGACGTGTATAAGACACGTGGATAGTGCGGAACCGGTAGCCGAGTGAAATGGATCGGTTCGTGCAAGGTTTGTGAGATGGACCACGCCGCGCGTCGGATCGGTCGCGAACGATTTGCACGGAATCAATGCGAAAGTGTGCCCCGGGTGTCGAATAAGATGCCCGGGGCACACTTTGCTGACGGCGAGGCCGCAGCCGGCGTCGACGGTCGGCGGATATGCTGGCCCTGCTCGCCGGGATCGAGCGGGCCCAACCTTGAGGACGAACCTAGGCGGGAATCGGCAATGATCTTCATCGTCGTCAAGTTCGAGACCAAGCCCGAGTGGACGGACCGCTGGCCAGAGCTCGTCACCTCGTTCACAGCCGCCACCCGCGCCGAGGAAGGTAACCTCTGGTTCGAGTGGTCGCGCAGCCTCGACAATCCGGCCGAGTACGTGTTGGTGGAGGCCTTCCGTGACGCTGAGGCGGGCGGCGTCCACGTCAACAGCGATCACTTCCAGCGGGCGATGCGGGAGCTACCGCAGGCCCTGAAGTCGACCCCGAAGATCATCAACCAGACGATCGACGCGTCGGGCTGGTCGGAGATGGGGGAGATGTCGGTCGACTAGCCGACTTCGCTTACGGTGACCGTGATTTCGTCGCCCAGCCGATAGCCGGGAGCCAGCGGAAGCGTGTCGCCGCTCCAGAACTTGCCCGGATCGAACCAATTCGTGTTCTTGTCCGTGTCGAGCAATCCCATTTCCTCATAAGTGATGGCCACCGTCTCCGCGCAATAGGCCGTCGAAAGGCTCATCTTGCGTTCTTCGCGCCGGCGTCGGGTTTGCTCTCGAACCTTGTTGTCCACCAACGGGATTCCGCGCACCCAGTCGTTGATGGTCGGGAGCCGGCCGCGGAACCAGCGGCCCGTCAGCCGAGCGGTGGTGGGAAACGCGGTGCCGTCCATCCGTGCGATCACCCGCAGCAGCTTGTTCTCCTGTTCGCGGGTCGGGTTGGGCGTCAGCTGGCGCAGCCAGCACCGTTGGTCGTAGCGCTGCGTCCACTGCAGGACGGCCTGGTGCAGATCGTTGAGTTGCACACCGCGGTGGTTGGTTCCGGTCCACATGTCGACCAGCTTGTCGCCCAGCTCGGCGTGCCAGATCAGCGGCGGCAGGTCGTCGATGGCCACCGTCATACCCACGTGATTCACCGGCGCGTTCGTCAACGTCTGAATCGCGCGGTCGGGCCGCGAGCGGCCGCGAAACAGCCAGAGATCGCCGGTGCGCGTCTCATTCAGCGCCTGATGCAGGGCCAGCATCATGAGTCGGCGAGGGCTTCCCGGGCGGCTCTCTGCGCCGCATTGGCGGCGGGATAGCCGGCGTAGCCCGCCATGTGGTAGACCACCTCTTCGATCTCGGTGATGCTCAGCCCGTTGCGCAACCCGATCTTGAAATGAGATTTCAATTCGTCGGTGGCCCGCAGGGCGATGAGCGCGCCGAGCGTCACCAGGCTGCGGGAGCGTCGATCCAGCCCGGGCCGGGCCCACAGCGCGCCGAAGACGTGGTCGACGCCCAACTCGAGGAGTTCGTCGGCGATGCCGCCGTCGCGCAGCGTGGTGGCGTCGTCCGGGATCAGGCCGGGCACCATGTCCCTGAACACGCTCAGGCCTTCGGCGCGGGGGTCAGCCATTGGGTCCGCCTTTCGATCGGGTGTCCGGGAGATCCGGTACCCCCGGTGATGACGGCGACTTCGTCGCGAAGGGTTTCGATGCGGCAGTTCCTGCTTGAGCCCGTTCGGCGTTGCAAGAGCACACAAGTTAATCACAGCGCGAATACTCTGGGGTCATGCGCAGTGTGTGGAAGTGGCTCGGGCTGGCCGGCGTCGCCGGCGTCGTCGCCGGAGGCGCGCTGGTGGTTCGCGACGAACGGAAACGGCGCGCCTACACCGCGGACGAGGTCCGGTCCCGCCTGCATCAGCGGCTGGCCGAGTACGACGCCGAGGGCTTTCAGTCCCGATCCGGATCGGCCGGGGCCTCGACGGCGAACAACCGGTAATCACCCGAAAAACCCTTGAGTACGACGTCGCGCCCGTCGTCGAAGTGGATGTCGTCGCAGTCGGACAGGGCGTCTCGCACCGGTTGACTCACCAGGATCTCGCCACCGGTTGCCTGTGCCGCCACCCGCGCCGCCATCGCGACGTTGCGGCCGAACAGATCGTCGCCGCGGCGCACCGAGCGACCCATGTGGATGCCGATCCGCACCCGAATCTCCTCGTGCCTCTTGCGTTTTGCGTCCTTGCGTAGCGCGCGCTGCAAGTCGATGCCGCACCGCACCGCCTGGTCGGCGCGGGCGAAGGCGATCATGAAGCCGTCGCCCTGGCTCTTCACCACATGCCCGGAGCGCCGCTGTACGAGGTCCGACACGAGCTTGTCATGCGCCGCAATGAGCTTGACCCAGGCGCGGTCGCCGATGCGTTCGTTGAGGGCGGTGGATTCCTCGATGTCGGAGAACAGGATCACCACCCGGCCGTCGGGCGTGACCCGCGCCAGGTCCGGACGCTCCACTTCCGCCCAGTCGGCGAGCTCTTCGATCGAACTGCGCACGACGGCGCCGAAGCCTTCTTTGCGCAGCAGGTTTGCGGTGTTCCACACCCTTTTGACGGCCTCGCGCCCACCCGACAGCAGCTGATTGCGGGTGTCGGTCTGGTGCCGCAACTCCTCGATCTCCTGGCGGCTGCGCACCAGCAGCCGCGCCAGCACGGCGAGTGCGACGGCTTCGACCGCGGCGACGCCGGCCAGCACGTAGGCCGTGACATGCAGCGCATCACCCACGCAAGCATCCTGCCAAGGCCGCATTAACTTCAGGTTGTCGGGCCCAAATGCAATGTCTAGGGTTGAGCTCGGGCCGCCGCGGGTAGCGAATCTCAAGGGAGGTGCGCGTCTTGGCCGACGGTGATAGTTCTTCGAATCTGCTGGTGATCTTCGGTATTACCGGCGATCTGGCCCGCAAGATGACCTACCGCGCCCTGTACCGCCTCGAGGCGCGCAAGCTGCTCGACGTCCCGATCATCGGCGTGGCCAGTGACGACATCCCCCTCGAGAAGCTGGTCGACCGGGCCCGCGAGGCCGTCAAGGCCTCGGGCGAGGAGTTCGACGATGCCGTGTTCGACCGGCTCGCCGACCGGCTGTCGTATCTGCACGGCGACGTCACCGACGAAGAGCTCTACGGGCGGCTCGCCAAGGAGATCGGCAAGGACTCCCGGCCGCTGTACTACCTGGAGATGCCGCCGTCGTTGTTCGCGCCGATCGTGGAAAACCTCGCCAAGGCCGACCTGTTGGAGTGCGCGCGCGTCGCCGTGGAGAAGCCCTTCGGCCACGACCTGGCCTCGGCGCGCGACCTCAACACCCGGCTGCGCGCGGTACTCGACGAGAACCAGATCCTGCGGGTCGACCATTTCCTGGGCAAGCAACCCGTCGAAGAACTGCAGTACCTGCGGTTCGCCAACAACGGCCTGGCCAAGCTGTGGGACCGCGACAGCGTTTCCGAAATCCACATCACCATGGCCGAGGACTTCGGCATCGAGGACCGCGGCAAGTTCTACGACGCGGTCGGCGCGCTGCGTGACGTCGTGCAGAACCATCTGCTGCAGGTGCTCGCGCTGGTCGCGATGGAGCCCCCCGTCGGGCCCAGCGCGGATGACCTGAACGACAAGAAGGCCGAGGTGTTCCGGGCGATGCCTGCGCTGGATCCCGAGCGCTGCGTGCGAGGTCAGTACCGCGGCTACACCGACGTCGACGGGGTGGCCAAGGATTCCCAGACCGAGACCTACATCGCGCTGCGGACCGAGATCGACAACTGGCGCTGGGCCGGCGTGCCGATCTTCCTGCGCGCCGGCAAGGCACTGCCGGAGAAGGTCACCGAGGTCCGGATGTTCCTCCACCACGTTCCCGGGTTTTCGTTCCTGCCCAACCGCCGGCCGCCCGAACCCAATCAGATCGTGCTCCGCATCGACCCCGATCCCGGGATGCGGCTGCAGCTGTCCGCCCAAGTCGGCGACGCGTGGCACGACGTCCACCTGGACTCCTCGTTCGCCGAGGATCTCGGCGAGGCCGTGCGGCCCTACGAGCGGCTGCTGTACGCCGCGCTCACCGGGGACCGCCAGCTGTTCGCCCGGGAAGACGCCATCGAAGAGACGTGGCGGATCGTGCAGCCCGTGCTGGACAAGCCGGGCCGGATCCATCACTACGATCCGGGCTCCTGGGGACCCGACGCCGCGCAGTCGCTGCTGCACGGTCACCGCAGCTGGCAGGAGCCGTGGCTGCCCAAGCAGACGTCGTCACAGTAAGGAGAACAGGAAGAGATGCAGCTCGGGATGATCGGCCTTGGCCGGATGGGTGCCAACATCGTCCGCCGCGTCGCCAAGGACGGACACGAATGCGTGGTCTACGACCACAACCCCGACGCGGTCAAGGCGATGGCGGGGGAGGAGCGGACCACCGGCGTGTCGTCGGTGAAAGAGCTCGCCGAAAAGCTGACCGCTCCCCGGGTCGTCTGGGTGATGGTGCCGGCCGGGACCATCACGACCGGGGTCATCGAGGAGCTGGCCAACACGCTGGAGTCCGGCGACATCGTCATCGATGGCGGCAACTCGTACTACCGCGACGACATCCGCCACGCAAAAACCCTGTCCGACAAGGGCATTCACCTACTCGACTGTGGCACCAGCGGCGGCGTGTGGGGCCGGGAACGCGGCTACTGCCTGATGATCGGCGGTGACGACGAGGCCTTCCTGCACGCGGAGCCGATCTTCGCCACCGTCGCACCGGGCGTGGACGCCGCGCCCCGCACACCGGGGCGCGACGGCGAGGTCGCCCGGTCGGAGCAGGGCTATCTGCACTGCGGTCCGTCCGGCGCCGGGCACTTCGTCAAGATGGTGCACAACGGCATCGAGTACGGCATGATGGCCTCGCTCGCCGAGGGGCTCAACATCCTGCGCAACGCCGACATCGGCAAGCACGTGCAGCAGGGTGACGCCGAAACGGCGCCGCTTTCGAATCCGGAGTTCTACCAATACGACTTCGACATCCCCGAGGTCGCCGAGGTGTGGCGGCGCGGCAGCGTCATCGGTTCCTGGCTGCTCGACCTGACCGCGATCGCGCTGCACGACTCGCCCGACCTCAAGGAGTTCTCCGGACGGGTGTCGGACTCGGGGGAGGGTCGCTGGACCGCCATCGCGGCGATCGACGAGGGCGTCCCGTCGCCGGTGCTGACGACCGCGCTGCAGTCCCGTTTCGCGTCGCGTTCACTCGACGACTTCGCCAACAAGGCGCTGTCGGCGATGCGCAAGCAGTTCGGCGGGCACGCCGAGAAGCCGGCGAACTAGACCGGTACCGCCACTGACTGTGGCGGCTGATTCAGTGGCGTTTGACGAACTTGACCACGGCGTCGCTGAACGCGTCGTTGTCGTCGCCGGCCGCGGTGTGCCCGGCTTTGGGCAGCTCCACGAACTCCGCGCGCGGAACGCTGGCCAGGAAGTGCCGAACTCCTTCGGGGCTGACGACGTCGGAGAGCTTTCCGCGGATCAACAGCACGGGAATCGACAGGTTCTTGGCGGCCTGTTCGAACTTCTCCGTGCGCAGTTCGGGATCGTCCCCGGGCTTGGTCATGAACGCCGGGTCCCAGTGCCAGTACCAGCGGCCGTCGCGCAGGCGCAGGTTCTTCTTCAGCCCCTCGGGGCTGCGCGGCTTGTCCCGGTACGGGAGATAAGCGGCCACCGCGTCGGCGGCCTCCTCCAGCGAGTCGAACCCGTCGAGGCCGCTGATCATGAAATCGCGGATGCGGGCGCTGCCGCCCTTCTCGAATCGGGGCACCACGTCGACGAGGACCAGTCGGGTCACCACCGCCGGCCCCGCCCGGTGGGCGGCGAGGATGCCGGTCAGTCCGCCCATGCTCGCGCCGATGATCATCACCGGCCGCCCGATCGCCTCGATCACCCGCAGGACGTCGGCCGTGAGGGTCTCGACGTCGTAGTCGGCGTTGGGCGCGCGGTCGCTGTCGCCGTGCCCGCGGCTGTCGAGCGCCACGACGTGCAGGCCCTCGTCGGCGAGGGTTTGGCCGGTGTTCTTCCAGGAATGGCGGTTCTGCCCGCCGCCGTGCAGCATCAGGACGCTGGGCCGGCCCGCGCCGTCGGTCCCGCGATTCCATTCGTCGGCGACCAGGGTGATCCCGCCTGCGCCGGAAAACTCGACCGTCTCGGGGCTGCTGGTGACGGTGCTCATGCGACCTGACGTTACATAGCGCGTATATGCACCTTTCGCCGGGTCGACGGCGCGGTGAGTTTCCGGCTCCGCCGGGGTCTATCCGGTGACAACACCACGAGTGAAACAAGGAGGCCGCGGCCAATGCCATCGATCACCCCGTCGTTGTGGTTCGACCACGACTTGGAGGAGGCGGCGAGGTTCTACACCTCGATCTTCCCCAACTCGCACATAGAGGGCTTCAACCTGACCACGGAGGCCGGTCCCGGCGAACCGGGCACCGTCCTGTCCGGCAGTTTCGTTCTCGACGGCACCCGCTTCATCGGCATCAACGGCGGCCCGCACTTCCGGTTCGACGAGGCGGTGTCCTTCACCATCCACTGCAAGGATCAGGACGAGGTCGACTACTACTGGGACCGGTTGACCGATGGCGGCGAGGAGTCGCAGTGCGGCTGGTGCAAAGACCGCTTCGGCCTGAGCTGGCAGATCATCCCGGACCGGCTCTACGAGTTGATCGGAGATCCCGATCGGGCCCGCGCCGCGGCGGCCACTCAGGCGATGTATGGCATGCGAAAGATCGTCATCGACGACCTGGACCGAGCCGCCGCCCAGGTATAGCGAAACCCCTTGCCGCATTGGCAATTTGACCGCTTGTGGCATGTGGTCGGTGCGTATTCGACCCGCACGCGTTAGGTTGGTCCCTGCGGACGCGCCGAGCAGGGAGTCAATATGGGTGAACCAGGCTGGATCGACGTGCCCAGCCCGGCTGGGAACCTGAAGGCACTCACCTGGGGGCCACGCGATGCCCCCATCGCCTTGTGCCTGCACGGCTTCCCGGACACCCCCTACGGATTTCGCAGGATCGCCCCGCCGCTCGTCGGGGCGGGCTGGCGGGTGGTGGCGCCCTTCATGCGCGGGTACGCGCCGTCGTCCATTCCCTCCGACGGCAGCTACCACGTCGGCGCGATGATGGACGACGCACTGCGGGCGCGCTCGGCGGCGGGCGGCACCGACCGTGACGTGGTGATCGGCCACGACTGGGGGGCGATCGCCACCACCGGTCTGGCCGCCATGCCCGACAGCCCGTTCACCAAGGCGGTGATCATGTCGGTGCCGCCCTCGGCGTCCTTCCGTCGCAAGGCCGGCGCCGCCGAGCGGGGTCGACTGGCCGCGCACCTGGCGCGTCAACTGCTGCGCAGCTGGTACATCATGTACTTCCAATTGCCCTGGCTGCCAGAGCATTCCGCGTCCTGGGTGCTGCCGCTGCTGTGGCGGCGGTGGTCGCCGGGGTACCGCGCCGACGAGGACCTGCGCCACGTCGACGCCGCGATCGGGACGCCGGAGAGCTGGCGGGCGGCGCTGGGCCCCTACCGCGCCACGATCCGCAACACCCGGCCGCCCGCGCAGTATACCGAGCTGAACGAGCTGTGGACCCAAGAGCCCGTGTGGCCGTGCCTGTACCTGCATGGCCGCGATGACGGCTGCATGACACCGGCTTTCGCCCGCTGGGCGGAGAAGGTGTTGCCGCCGGGCAGCGAGGTGGCCATCGTCGAACACGCGGGACACTTCCTGCAGCTCGAACAGCCCGACAAGGTCGCCGACCTGGTGCTCGGGTTCATCGGCTCGCCCGGCTGAATGCCCGCGCAGCGGATGGCCGCCGTCGATGCGCAGTTCTATTGGATGTCGGCCAAGATCCCCAGCGACGAGTTCTTGCTGTACGCCTTCGACGGCGAACCCGCGGACTACCTTGCCGCCGTCGAGCACCTCTGCGGCCGGGCGCGCGCCTGCCCGGCGCTGACGACGCGGGTGCGCGACGGAAACCCGCTGACCTACCCGAAGTGGGTGCCGGCGACCGTTACACCGGAGCGGGTGGTCCGCCACGACCTCGACGACCAGACCTGGGCCGGCTGCCTGGCGGCGGTCGTCGCGCTCGCCGACGACCAGCTCAACGTGCACCGCACACCCTGGCGGGTGCACGTCTTCACCCCGGTGCTGGGCATCCCCGGCGTGACCGGCCCGGGCAGCGTGACGGTCATGCAGGTCGCGCACGCGCTGGCCGACGGGGCGCGGGCGTCGGCGATGGCGGCCTGGCTGTTCGGTCGGCCCGCTCCCGTGCCCGCGGTCCGACGGCTGCGGAGCGGATTCTTGCCGTGGCGAGCGGCCCAGGCGGCCCGAGCCCACCGCGAGCTCCAGCGCGACACCCGTGCCGGGCTCCTGGCCCCCGGGCCCGGTCCTCGACCCCTGCTGCCGACGAACACGCGTCCCGGGGCGGCCCGCTCGGTGCGCACGCTGGTGCGACGTCGCGATCAGCTGCGCGGCCCCACGGTCACCGTGGGCGTGCTGAGCGCGGTGTCCACCGCGCTGTCCAGCCTGCTGGGCGATGTCGCCGATACGCTGGGCGCCGAGGTCCCCATGGCCAAACCCGGTGTACCGCATGCACACAACCACTTCGGCAACGTCGTCGTCGGGCTGTACCCGAAGCTGGGATCGGATGCCCGCGCCGAGCGGATCGCCGCGGAGCTGGCCAATGGCCGGCGTCGCTTCGCTCATCCGGCGACGCGTTACGCCGACCGGGCTTTCGCGGCCGTGCCCGCACCACTATTGCGTTGGGGCATAGCACAGTTCGACGCCGACGTCCGTCCGTCGCAGGTGTCCGGCAACACGGTGGTGTCCAGCGTTCACCGCGGAACGGCCGACCTGGCCTTCGGGGGCGCCCGGGTGGTCCTGACGGCCGGCTACCCGGCGCTGTCGCCGGTAATGGGGCTGACGCACGGCGTGCACGGCATCGGCGACACCATCGCGATCAGCGTGCATGCGGCGGAGTCGGCCGTTACCGACGTCGACGCCTACCTGCGGCTCCTGGACGCGGCGCTGTAGCTATTGCGCGTCGCCGGATCTGGCCGCTTCCTCCCGCGTCAGGCCCACGGCGGAGATCAGCTCCTCGTGCAGTTCGAACCACACCGTGTGGTAGGAGTCGATGAGCGGCCGGGTCAGCCAGGCCGTCTCGCCGGCGTGCGCTTTCCCCAGCGCCACAGCCAGTTTCGCCGAGTAGGCGGCCAGCCGCGGCAGCTGGGCTGCGGCCGCATCGATGATCGGCAGCACCCGCGCGTGCACATCGTCGAGCCGGGCCAGCACTGCCGCGTCGTATTCCGCGTCGTCGTGCGCGTTGGGGCTGCCACCCGGGCCGCCCTTGAGCTGCCAATCCGTGACCACCGCCTTGAAATCGGCGTTGACCGGGCGAAAGTCGGCGTAGGCGGCTGCGAGCGCGGAGTGGTCCGCGTGCCGGCGTTCCTCGTCGAGGAGCGATGCGAGCCTGTCCCGCCCGCTGGGGGTGATCCGCACCGTCGCGCCGTTGGCGAGCAGGCCCGCCGCGGTGAGCCGTTCGACGACCGCCGTCACTTGGGCGAGCTCGGCGTCCAATGTCGTGGCCAGGTCGGCGGGGCGCACCCGGCCCTTCAGCCGAACCGCCTGCAGCACGCCCAATTCGGTCATGAGGTGGTCCCGCTCGCCAGGCGCAGCGCGGTCAGCATGACGATCAGCGGGGTGGCGGAGACGACGTCGGTGTGCCCGTCGTTCATGGCCATCGCGACGGCGGCCGGCGTGGTGTCGCCCAGCCGCGGGTGGTCACCGGAGGTGTGGGCGCGCAGCGGGCTGAGTCGCCGCGCGATGTCGGCCAGCTCCCGCAGTTCGGGTGTGTCGCTTTCCGACCATGCGGACAGGCTCAGAATGCCCTCGCGCACTTCGCCTTCGGCGCCGTCGACGGTGATCAGCCTGCCGGCCAGCGACGCGGCGACACCCTGGCCGCAACCCACCACGGCCACCCGTCCGAGTTCGCGACTGACCACCGCGGCGTGGCTGGCGGCGCCGCCGACCTCGGTGACGATCCCCTGCGCTGCCAGCATCCCCGACACGTCCTCCGGCCTGGTGTGGTCGCGGACCAGGATCACCGGCTCGCCGCGTTCCGTGGCATCGAGTGCCTCGTCGACGTCGGTGTATGCCTTGCCCGACGCGACCCCCGGGCAGGCGGGTAACCCCTTGGCCAAGAGCCGTGCGGCGAAACGTATTTCGGGCTGCAGGGCGGGCTGCAGCAGCGTCCGCACGTGGGCGGGGGTCACCCGGCGCAGCGTCTCGGCGTCGTCGATGAGTCCCTCGTGGCGTAGCTGCAGCGCCAGTCGGACCGCGGCCTGCGCCGAGCGCTCCGCGTCCCGTGTCTGCAGCAGCCACAGCTTGCCCTGCTCGACGGTGAACTCGATCTCTTGGACGTCGGAGCCGAGTCGCTCCAACCTGCGCGCGGCGTCCATCAATTCGTCGTACACGGCCGGCTGCTCGTCGCGCAGGGCGGTGATCGGCTCGACGTCCACCGAACCCGAGACCACGTCATCGCCCTGCCCACCGGGCAGCCATTCGCCGAAGGGCGCGTTGTCACCGGTGATGGGGCTGCGCGAAATAAGAACTCCCGCACCGGAGTTGGGGCCGCTGTTGCCGAACACCATCGCTTGGACGACGACCGCGGTGCCGCTGCGGTCGTCGGCGCCGGAGTGGGCGCGGTAGGCGACCGCGCGGGGCGAGTTCCACGAGGCGAACACCGCCTCGATGCCGGCGCGTAGCTGCGCGTAGGGATCGGCGGGCGCCGCTTGGTGTTCGTCTCGGAGTTCGTTAAGGCCGACGATGCGCCGGTACATGCTTTCGAACCGCCGGCGGGTGTCGTGGGCGAAGGCGGCGGCACCGGCGGCGGTCAGTGCGCGCTCGACGTCGTCGTTCATGCCGAGGTCCAGGATCGTGTCCATCATGCCCGGCATCGATTGGGTGGCCCCCGACCGCACGCTGACCAGCAAGGGGCGTGGGCCCCGGCCGAACGTGCGTGAGGTCTGTGCCTCCAGCCAGCTCATCCGGTCGAGCACGTCGTCCCAGATCGAGTCCATCGCCGCCCGCGGATCGGCCAAATAGCGCAGGCCCACCTCGGTGGTGATGCAGAACGCGGGTGGCACCGGCAGACCGTGCCGGCGCATCATCTCGATGCCGTGGCCCTTGTTGCCCAGCAACTCCCGGGGGTGACTTGCTGTGCCGTCGAGTAACACCACGGATTGCGCGTCAGAAGCGGCCCCAGACGCGCCGTGGGGGGCGCCGCTGCCTCGTGCGATACGCGCCGTGGTGCACCCCCTTGTGATCTGCTGCTGATCGGCCAACGTCGGAACGCCCGCAATGTTCCCACACGAATCTGCGCAGTTAGCTGCGCGCCGCTCCTGTTATGCCCTCCGCCCCATGATCTAGGTTTGCAGGTATGACTCCCTACGACGTCGGGCTACTGATTCTGCGGCTGGTGTTGGGCGTGACGTTGGCCGCGCATGGTTACAACAAATTCTTCGGCGGCGGCCGCATCCCCGGCACCGCGCGCTGGTTCGAAAGCATCGGCATGAAGCCCGGCAAGTTTCACGCCACCGTGGCCGCCACCACCGAGATGGCCGCAGGGCTGGGCCTGGCCGCCGGCCTGCTGACACCGATCCCCGCGGCGGGATTCGTGTCGTTGATGCTGGTCGCGGCCTGGACCGTGCACCGGGCCAACGGCTTCTTCATCGTCAAGGAAGGCTGGGAGTACAACCTGGTCCTGGCGGTCAGCGCCGTCGCCGTCGCCACCCTGGGCGCCGGCAAGCTCAGCCTGGATTACGTGGTCTTCGGCCACAACTGGATGGACGGCTGGCACGGCCTGCTGATCTCGGTGGTGCTCGGCCTCGCCGGCGCGATCGGCCAGCTGGTGATCTTCTACCGCCCGCCCGCTAAGCAGGCCGGTTAGCTACGGGTCGTCTCCGGGCGACGCTGAGCACGGCGCACACCACCAGCACGCCAGTGGACACGGCTTCGGCGACCAACGCCGAGGTGTTCAGCACTTCTCGGTCCGGGACCAGCGATATGCCCAGTTCTTGCTTGGCATCGCCGGCCAGTACCGCGGGATACACCAAACACAAGACAGCGCTGCCGAATGCGACGACCGCGCATCCGCACGCGACGAGTCCGAGCACCCGCACCCTGCTCGCGCCAAGCAGCGCGCCGCCGGCGGCGATCGAGGCGATCAGCAGGACCCAGCCCGGCGTTCCGTTGATCAGGCCGCTGAACAGACCGCCATAGTGTTCGCCATACTCGCCGATGTAGATGCCCAGACCGTCCCAGCGAACGGGCAAGCCCAACGGGCTTACATCGACCCATGGCAGAAGCGTCAATGCTGCGGACGCTGTGGCAGCTACGACGCCCACTACATCGATTGCACTGGCGCGCACCCGGTTTCCTTTCGTCCGTTCGTCAGCCGACGCCCGTCATGAGTTGGGCATGATCTCAACAGGATTTGCGCCGAAAGGCTCGATGACAATGCCCACGTCCTTCATCAGCTCGATCGAGCGAGTAGTTTCGAGGACTCGCTGTACGTCACCCTCGAGAATCATGTAGGCCGCGCGATTCATTTTTTCGTAGAAGGCGATGAGCGACTCCTTGCTGCGGAAGACCGGAAAGAACTGCATTTCGCCGCGTCCGAGGAGAAACAGCTTTTGGTTGCCGTCCTTTGTGTTGCCAAAAGGGGTGGAGTAGTAGACCTTGGCCTCACCGGCAGCTTGCGCGGGGTGAGTGTTCTTCCTGAACAGGCCCACGGCGTCTCCTTCACGGCGGTGCTGCCGGTCTGCCGGCCAGTGCGACATTACCTCCAAACTTATGGTCAGCGGCTGACCGCTTGGCGCAAGAGATTTGGCCCGGCTAGGTGACCGCGGCGGTCTCGGCTTCGCGGACTTCCATCGCGGCGCGCTCGCCGGAGCGGATCGCGCCGTCGATCCACCCGCACATGACGGCCGAGCTCTCCGTCCCGGCCCAGTGGACGCGACCACACGGCTCGCGCAGGGTGTAGCCGAATTCGGTCAGCACGCCGGTGGGGGCGTGGCCGATCATCCCGCCGCCGGAATAGCGCTCGGTCGTCCAGTTCTGTTCGTGGTACTCCCGCGGCGTTCGGGCCTTCTCGCCGAACCGGTCGACCAACTCGCCGACGAGCGTCGCCTTACGCTCGGCTTCGTTGAGCTTCGTCAACCGACGCGCCGCGGGCCCTTCGGTGATGACGCACATGACGCCGGGGTCGCCGGTGTCGGTGCAGGCGTCGATGGTCAGGGTGGCCGGTGATCCCGGTGCGGCCGACTGACCCGACAGCCCGTCGGCGCGCCAGAACGGCTCGTCGTAGACGATCGACGTCTTGATGACCGCGCCGCTGGGCATGCGCTGGTGCAGCATCGCCCGATCCACCGGCAGCATCGGCTCGTAGACGATCGAGGAGGCGATCGCCAGCGGAATGGCCACGATGACCCGCCGTGTGCGCACCGTCAGGTCGGCCGCGCTGACCGTGACGCCGTCGGCGTCCTGCGCGATCTGGCGCACCGGCTGCGAAAGGTGCAGAGAGTCGCCCAGTTCGGCCCCGATGCGACCGTAGATGGCGCCCATGCCGCCGACCGGGCGGGCGTCCTGGGCGCCGCCTTTGCCGGAGATGACGAAGGTGGGGCCGCCGCCGGAGCCCATCTGCGCGAGGCACCAGAGCAGCGACGTCTCCGATCCCGCCGAGGTGTAGGTGCCGGCCAGCGCCATGTCCAGCATCTCGCGGGCCGCCTTGGACATCGTGTTCTGCTCGATCCATTCCCCCACACTGATGCGATCCCACTCGTCGGCCTGCTTGGCGTCCCAAGGTGCCTCGCGCGGAAGGGATTTGGCCATGTTTTCGATCGACATCAGGCCCACACCGAGGTTGGCGACCGCCCACGGGCTCATCGTCCACGGAATGGTGCCCCCGTAGCGGTGCTTCTTGCCGTCGACGATCATCATGGCGTCGCCGTCGTGGTGCTGTTTGTACTCGGACACCCCGAACTCGTCCATCAGCGCGTAGATGCGGTCCTGTCCCGGCCCTATCCACGCGCCGCCGCGATCGATCCATGTGCCGTCGGGCAGGTACTCGGTGAAGGTGCGGCCGCCGACCCTCTCACGCGCCTCCAGCAAGGCCACCGAATGGCCCGACTGTTTCAACCGCAGGGCGGCCGTCAATCCCGCGAATCCCGCTCCGACCACGCAATAATCGACCTCTGACATGGCTGGCTCCTCAACCTAGGCACCGCCTCAGCAGCAAACTACACCTTGCCCGGCGCGGGTGTCGGTGGGTTAACGGAGATTTCCGGACGCGTTCTCGCCACCCATAAGGTTCGGGTTTGTGTTGATGCATACGGTGCGGACGCGGCGCAGCTCCGACGACTTCCCGCGCGCCCAACACCTGGCGGCGAAGATCGCCGCCGTCGCCGTCGACCCGGTCGCCGTCGAGCCCGAGACCGCGGAGATGGTGGCGAATCGGATCATCGACAACGCGGCGGTCAGTGCGGCCGCCGTGCTGCGCCGGCCGGTCACCGTGGCGCGGCAGCAGGCGCTGGCCCATCCCGCGTCCCGGGGGGCCAGGGTTTTCGGCGTCGACGGAGCCTACTCGGCCGAGTGGGCCGCCTGGGCCAACGGCGTCGCGGTGCGCGAACTCGACTTCCACGACACGTTTTTGGCCGCCGAGTACTCCCACCCCGGCGACAACATCCCCCCGCTGGTCGCGGTCGCCCAGCAGCTGCGGCTGGGAGGCGCCGACCTGATCCGCGGCCTGGCCACCGCCTACGAAATCCAGATCGACCTGTCGCGCGGAATCTGCCTGCATGAGCACAAGATTGACCACGTCGCACATCTGGGCCCGTCCGTGGCCGCCGGAATCGGAACCATGCTGCGGCTGGACACCGAGACGATCTATCAGGCGGTCGGGCAGGCGCTGCACCTCACCACCAGCACCCGCCAATCCCGCAAGGGCCTGATCTCCAGCTGGAAGGCGTTCGCCCCCGCGCACGCGGGCAAGGTCGCCATCGAGGCCGTGGACCGCGCGATGCGCGGTGAGGGATCGCCGGCGCCCATCTGGGAGGGGGAGGACGGGGTGATCGCCTGGCTGCTGGGCGGACCTGAGCGCGAATACCGTGTGCCGCTGCCCGCTCCCGGCGAGCCCAAGCGCGCCATCCTGGACAGCTACACCAAGGAGCACTCGGCGGAGTATCAGAGCCAGGCGCCGATCGACCTGGCGCGGCGGCTGCGGGCATGCGTCGGTGACCTCGACGAGGTGGCCACGATAGTGCTGCACACCAGCCACCACACCCACGTCGTGATCGGAACGGGATCGGGGGATCCGCAGAAGTTCGACCCCGACGCGTCACGGGAAACGCTCGACCACTCGCTGCCGTACATCTTCGCCGTCGCGCTACAGGACGGCAGCTGGCACCACGAACGCTCCTACGCTGCGGAGCGGGCCCACCGGCCCGACACCATCCGACTGTGGCGCAAGGTCTCCACCGTCGAGGACCCGGAGTGGACCCGCCGCTATCACGCGGCGGACCCGGCCGCGAGGGCGTTCGGGGCGCGCGCCGAGGTCACCCTGAAGAGCGGTGAAGTGATCGTCGACGAGCTGGCCGTGGCGGACGCCCACCCGTTGGGCGCGCGGCCGTTCGAGCGGCCGCAGTACGTGCAGAAGTTCACCGAGCTCGCCGGCGACGTGGTGGAACCGGCTGAGCGGCAACGGTTTCTCTCCACCGTTGATGCGCTGGCCGATCTCCGAGCCGGCGACCTGGACGCGCTCAACGTGCGGGTCGATCCGCGGGCGCTCGAACGGGCGCCGGTGATCGGCCCGGGAATCTTCGGTGAGTGAAATCGGTTGTGCATTCACGGCTTTGAGTGTGCAACCAAGGCGGGAATTGTGCGGATTTCTCGCCCTCAGCGCACACTGAAGCCCTGGGCTGCATAGCCCGGCCCGCCGTATTGCCACACCAGGTCGTGGGCGCCGGTCATCGTGGGGTTGCACCACATCGTCCTGTTGTTGGCGTCCTGGGCGGTCGCGTGCAGCACCGTGCACGCGTCGCCCGGCGCGGGCGCGTCGGCCCGGGCGACCGGTGAGACGGCGGCGACGCCGGCCAGCACCGCCGCCGAGCCGAGGATTCGAAGTCTGCTCATGGTGGCGTCTCCTCATGCCATGCCGACCCGCCTCCACGCTATCCGGCGCCCGAGTAGCAGGCAAAGGTTCATTGCGCGGCTTGGGTCCCGCCCGCCCAGAGCGCGTTCTAATCTGACCACCATGGGATTTCTCAAGCCCGAGCTGCCGCAGCTCGACATGGCCGAGTGGAACACGGGCACCCGAAGCGAAAAGATCCGGCCGATGGCCAAGCACTGGGCCGAGGTGGGCTTCGGCACGCCGGTCGCGCTGCACCTGTTCTACGTCCTCAAGATCCTGCTCTACATCCTCGGCGCCTGGTTGTTCGCCTCGGCGACCAGAGGGTTCGGCGGCTTCACCAACGTCGCCTCGTGGTGGTCGGAGCCCATCGCCTTCGAGAAGGTCGTGCTCTACACGATGCTGTTCGAGGTGATCGGTCTGGGCTGCGGGTTCGGGCCGCTGAACAACCGGTTCTTCCCGCCCATGGGCTCGATCCTGTACTGGATGCGGTTCGGCACCATCCGCCTGCCACCGTGGCCCGACCGGGTCCCGCTGACCAGGGGAACCAAGCGCAAGCCGATCGATGTCGCGTTGTACGCGCTGTTCCTGCTGGTGACGCTGAGCGCGCTGTTCGCCGACGGCACTGGGCCGATACCCGAGCTGGGCACGACGGTCGGGCTGCTGCCGACCTGGAAGATCGTGCTGATCCTGCTGCTGCTGGGCGTGCTGGGGCTGCGCGACAAAGTCATTTTCCTGGCCGCCCGCGGTGAGGTCTACGCGACCATGGCGGTGACCTTCCTGTTCGGGGGCGTCGACATGATCGTCGCGTCCAAGGTGGTGTTCCTGGTCATCTGGATGGGCGCCGCGACGTCGAAGCTCAACAAGCACTTCCCGTTCGTGATCTCCACGATGATGTCCAACAACCCGTTGGTGCGGCCCCGATGGCTGAAGCGGCAGTTCTTCGAGAAATTTCCCGACGATCTGCGGCCCGGGCGGCTGTCGCGATGGCTGGCGCACCTGAGCACCGCCATCGAGATGCTGGTGCCGCTGCCGTTGTTCTTCTGCCACAGCGGCTGGCCCATCACGGTGGCCGCCATCGTGATGGTCTGCTTCCACCTGGGAATCCTGCTCTCGATCCCGATGGGCGTGCCGCTGGAGTGGAACGTCTTCATGATCTACGGCGTGCTCGCGCTGTTCGTCGCGCACGCCCGCCTAGGCCTGCGCGACCTGAGACACCCCGTGGCGGTGGCGATACTGTTCGTCGTCATCGCGGGAATCGTGGTGCTGGGCAACCTGTTTCCCCGCAAGATCTCGTTCCTGCCGGGAATGCGGTATTACGCCGGGAACTGGGACACCACGCTGTGGTGCATCAAGCCGTCGGGCAACGACAAGATCACCCGGGGCATCGTGGCGATCGCGAGCATGCCGCAGGCCCAGCTGGAGCGGTTCTACGGCAGCCCGGAGGCCGCCCAGATCCCGCTCTACATGGGATATGCGTTCCGCGGGTTCAACACTCACGGCCGCGCGTTGTTCACCCTGGCGCACCGCGCGATGGCGGGCCAGAACGAGGACGACTACATCCTCATCGACGGCGAGCGCATCTGCAGCACCGCCATCGGCTGGAATTTCGGGGACGGCCACATGCACAACGAGCAGTTGATCGCCGCGCTGCAGGAACGCTGCCACTTCGAGCCGGGCGAGGTGCGAGTGGTCCTGCTCGACGCCCAGCCCATCCACAAGCAGACCCAGGCCTACCGGCTGGTTGACGCGGCGACTGGTGAGTTCGAGCGCGGCATCGTCCGGGTCGCGGACATGGTGACGCGGCAGCCGTGGGCCGACGACGTTCCCGTGCAGGTGCTTTCGGAATAGGGGTTACGCTCGCGGACCAGATGGGATGAGGACCCTAGGCCCCGGCCCGGACCTCCTGCGCCGCGGCAACCATGTTCTTCAGCGACGCCGTCACCTCGTCGGGGTTGCGGGTCTTCAGCCCGCAGTCGGGATTGACCCACAGCCGTTCCGCCGGCACTGCGCGCAGGGCCGCGCGCAACGACTCCGCCATCTCCTGCGTGCTCGGCACCCGCGGCGAGTGGATGTCGTAGACGCCCGGGCCGACGCTGTTGGAGAAGCCGGCCGCGTTCAGGTCGTCCAGCACCTCCATGTGCGAGCGTGCCGCCTCGATGGACGTCACGTCGGCGTCCAGGTCGGCGATGGCCCCGATCACCTCACCGAACTCGGAATAGCACAGGTGGGTGTGGATCTGCGTGGAGTCCGCGACCCCGGAGGTGGCCAACCGGAAAGACCCTACGGCCCAACGCAAATACTCCTCCTGCTGGGCGCGGCGCAGCGGCAGCAGCTCCCGCAGCGCCGGCTCGTCGACCTGGATCACCGCGATGCCGGCGGATTGCAGGTCCACCGTCTCGTCACGGATGGCCAGCGCCACCTGGTTGGCGGTGTCGGCCAGCGGCTGGTCGTCGCGGACGAACGACCACGCCAGGATCGTGACCGGGCCGGTCAGCATGCCCTTCACCGGTTTGTCGGTCAGCGACTGGGCGTAGGTGATCCACTCGACGGTCATCGGGTGGGTGCGGATGACGTCGCCGTACAGGATCGGTGGGCGCACGCAGCGGCTGCCGTACGACTGCACCCAGCCGTTCTGCGTCGCGAAGAAGCCCTCCAGCTGTTCGGCGAAGTACTGCACCATGTCGTTGCGCTCCGGCTCACCGTGCACGAGCACGTCGAGCCCGAGCTCCTCCTGCAGCTTGACGACGTCGGCGATCTCCTTGCGCATCCGTTTCTCGTACTCCGCCTGGTCGATCTCGCCGGCCCGCAGCGCGGCGCGCGCCTTGCGGATCACGGCGGTCTGTGGGTAGGAGCCGATGGTGGTCGTCGGCAGCGGCGGCAGATGTAGCCGCTCATCCTGGCTGGCGCGGCGCGCTGCCGCCGCACCCCGGTGGGTGCCCGACGCGACGATCGCGTCGATGCGGGCGCGTACCCGATCGTTGTGCAGCCGCGGATCGCTCCGACGCGAGGCCACCGCGGCAGTGGACGCCGCGATCTCGTCGGCGACGGCGTCGCGTCCTCCAAGGTCGCTGCGCAGTGCGCGCGCGAGCGTCACCACCTCGGCGACCTTCTCCTGCCCGAAGGCCAGCCAGCTGCGCAACGCGTCGTCGAGTCCGGTTTCGGGCTCCAGCGAGTAGGGGACGTGCATCGTCGAGCATGAGGTCGAAACCGCCACCGCGGCAGCCGAACCCAGCAAGTGGGACAACTTGCCGAGTGCCGCCTCCAGATCGGTGCGCCAGATGTTGCGTCCGTCGACGACACCGGCCACCAGGGTCTTGCCGGACAATTCGGGTATGCCCGCCACCCCCGTGCCGGTGCCGTAAACCAGGTCGACGCCGATCGCCTCGACCGGGGTGCGGGCCAGCCCGGCCAGGGCGGCGCCGGGGTCACCGAAGTAGGTCGCGACAAAGATTGCGGGCCGGTTCGCGACGTTGCCCAGCGCGTTGTACGTGGCCTCGGCCAGCGCGGGAGCATCGGGGGAGATGTCGGTGACCAGCGCCGGCTCGTCGAACTGCACCCACCGCGCGCCGTTGTCGGCGAGCAGGGACAACAGTTCCGCATAGATTCCCACCAGCTCCTCGAGCCGCTCGATGGGGGCGGCCGAGCCTTTGACGCCCTTGCTCAACAGCAGGAACGTGATCGGTCCGATCACCACCGGACGGGCCGGAATCCCTTGACTGAGCGCCTCTTTCAGCTCGGACAGCACCTTGTCCGGGTTCAGCGAAAAGGTGGTCGCGGGCTCGATCTCGGGCACCAGGTAGTGGTAATTGGTGTCGAACCACTTGGTCATCTCCAGGGGCGCGACGTCGGAGTTGCCGCGCGCGGCGGCGAAGTACCGGTCCAGATCGTCGGACACCCGTGCGGCACGGGCGGGCAGCGCCCCCAGCATCACGGCCGTGTCCAGCATCTGGTCGTAGTAGGAGAAGGTGTTCACCGGAACCGAGTCCAAGCCGGCATCGGCCAAACCTTTCCACATGTCGCGGCGCAAGGTGGCGGCGACGTTTTCGAGTTCGGCCCGGCTGGTTCGTCCGGCCCAGTAGCCCTCGGTGGCGCGCTTGAGTTCGCGCTTCGGCCCGATGCGCGGAGAGCCGATGACGGTGGCGGTGAATGGTTGAACGGTCACGATGCGGTCCTATCGATCAGCGGGGTGGTCACCGCCAGAGGACGCGCAGCCGATCCGCCGCGGTGCACCTTCCGCACACCGCAACGCCTTCAGCAGAACGCCCATTCCACGAGGCGGTGAGCCGCCGGACGCGGCGCGCCCGGCACGGCTGGCAGGTCTTCGGACTCGCAGGCGCACACCGGTCGGTGTTCCTACTGGCCGTCGCTTCCCAGTCTTGCTGAGACCAGTGCTTGGTGACGGCGGTCGTTCCTGCATACCGCTGCGGGACAGTCCCGGACTCACACCGGGTTCCCTCTCGCGAAGCGTTACTAACGTGCTCCGCTCGATGCCGTCGCCTCGCGGCCACGGCAGACCAGCTGCGTTGCGGAGTTTACAGCGTCGACTATCAGAGCGAGGCCCTGGCGCTCAACGCGTCTCGAGGTGAGCTGTGACTGACCGTCTGTTAACGTGCCCGTTAGTTATCGGCCGGGGCCGTCCGAACTGCTACACGTGCTGTCGCCACTGTCGCCACCGGCGGCAGTCCGCCGCGGTCGCGCGGGGCTTTCCAGAGAGAAGGGGAATCCCAACATGAAGGCGAAATTATTGGTGGCCATGTTCGGCGCGGCAGCGGCGATCTTGGCGGCCGGTGTTATGTGGACCGCGCCATCGGTCTCGGCTGACTCCGACTTCTGCAATTCGCTCCCGGCCAAGGACGCTCGCGATTGCAACTGCGGCTTCAACTTCGCCCCCGGCAGTCCGGAGCTTCAGCAGTGCCTGTCGGGGAACGCGGTTGCGCCCCGTCCCGCGCAACCTTAGGCGCCGGGCATCGACTGAGTGCGCGCGCCTCGGTTGTCACGTCGGCGTCGCGCGCGCTGGACCCAGCTCGAAAGGCCCCACGCCCGGAGCGGCGTTCACCGGTCAGCCAGCGCTTCGGCGATCGGCGTCTCGCCGTTGTTGAAGTCGATCGTTCGGCCGACGGTCGAGTCGTCCGCGAGCGCGGCGGCCACCACCAGCGCGACATCGGCCCGCGACACCTCCCCCTTGCCCTGCCCCAGCGCGATGCGGCCGGTGGCCGGTTCGAGCGTGAGCCGCCCCGGCCCCAGGACGGTCCACTGAAGATTGCTGGCCCGTAGCTGGGCATCCGCGACCGCCTTGGCCTGCGCGTAGTGGTAGAACGAATTCTCCTGCGGTACACCGTGGTCCGGCCCCGCGCCGAAGTAGGAGACCATGACGAATCGCTTGACGCCCGCCCTCGCGGCGGCATCGATCACCCGAATCGCGGCGTCGCGATCGACGGCGTAGGTGCGCGCCGGATTGCCGCCGCCCGCTCCCGCCGAGAAGACCACCGCGTCGTGCCCGGCCAGCAGGCCGGCCAGGGCGTCGGTGTCGAGCCGCTCGATGTCGGCCACCACGGGCTCGGCACCGGTGGCCGCGACGTCGTCGGCGTGGTCGGGGTTGCGGAAGACCGAACTCACCTCGTCGCCGCGGTCGGTCAGGATGCGGGCCAGCTGCAGCGCGACCTTGCCGTGGCCGCCGATCACGACGATTCGTGCCATGCCCCCGACGTTAGCGCTTGTGCCGCTCACAGGCCTTCCGGGTGGTGCGCCGCGGTGCCCAAATCGCGGGTTCGCCGGCTGACAACGACGCAGTGAACTGCTGGCCGTGCTCGGCCGTACTTGCAGAGGAGCGGTTTGTCGAACGAGAGAGGAACGATGGCAGGGGTAGCTTCCGATGGCGACGGATCGACCACCTTTCGCACCCGGTCACCGGAGCACGCGATCCATCTTTGTGAATCGGCGTTCCATCCCCACAAACTTCGACTGCTCGGTCCGTCGAAGGGTTTCGGCTTCACCCAACGACTCGTGCAGGCCGGATCGATCACGCTGGCCGACCTCACCTACGACACCGACGTGTCGCTCGCTTTCGCGGAGGGCCGCGACAGCTACTACATACACATTCCGATTCAGGGTTGGCTCGAGTCGCACCAACTTGGGCAGGAGCTGGTGTCATCTCCGATGACCGCGTCGGTATACCGCCCCAATGCCGACATGGCGGTGACCCGATGGCCCGGCGGCAGTCGTCATCTGGGGGTCAATATTGATCGACTAGTTGTCGACACTGCGCTTGAGACTCTCCTGGGCCGCCGGATCGAGGACGCCGTCGCGTTCGACCCGACCTTGCCGCTCACTGACGGCCCCACCCGGAGCTGGCTGAGTCAGCTTTTCTGGATCAACCGCGAATTGGCGCGCGCGGACAACCCGCTGCGGCACTGGGCCGTTCTGGACCGACTGGCGGAGAGCCTTGTCTACGGTCTCCTCCTGGTGGCAAACCATCCCCACCGCGACGAGTTGGACTCCGCGGTGCGGCCCGCCAGACCAGCAGCTGTGCGCGAAGCGATGGACATCATCGAAAGAGCACCGCAGTCGGCGTTGTCGACCGCGACGTTGGCGCGGCAATGCAACGTCAGCGTGCGGGCACTGCAGGAAGCCTTCCGGCGGCACCTCGGGATGTCGCCGATGGTTTACCTCCGTGTGGTCAGGCTCCGCCGTGCGCATGCTGATCTGCGTTCGGCGCATTCCTCGCAAACCACCGTCGCGGCCATCGCCGAGCGTTGGGGGCTCGGCCACCTCGGTCGGTTCGCCGCGGCCTACCGAGCCCAGTTCGGCGAGACGCCGGCCCAGACTCTTCGTGCTCGCGCCGACTAACGCGCTCTAGCCGGAAAACGTGGAGCGATAGCCGCGCAGCGCGCCCGTCCCCGCCGGACGTAGCCAGCGCTCACACCGGTGGTGTAGCCATGAAACATGGCTCAAATCAAGCGGTTTCGACGAGCGTCGATAAGCCGTCTTGCCGGTGCGAGGAGATGAAAACGAAATGACATCAGCGTCAGATGAAAGAGGCTTTCTTGCAGCGGTATTCGCGGACGGCGTGCACCGCAATCAGAGGCGACTTGCCGCCCGGCTGAAGCCGCAATACGACTTCATCGTGTGTGGCTCGGGCTCATCCGGCTCCGTGGTGGCCCGCCGGCTGGCGGAAAACCCCGACGTCAGCGTGCTGGTCCTAGAGGCCGGTGGCTGCGACGGCGGGCCAGAAATCAGGCAACCCGAGATGTGGCTTTCGAATCTGGGAAGTGAGCGCGACTGGAACTTCAACGCCGAACCGAATTGCCACTTGAACGGGCGGGCCATCCCGTACTCGATGGGCAAGGTCTTGGGTGGCGGTTCGAGCATCAATGTCATGGTGTGGGCACGTGGCCACAGAAACGACTGGAATTACTTCGCCTCTGAGGCCAAGGACCCGCAATGGAGCTATCAATCGGTGCTGTCCATCTATCGGGCGATCGAGGATTGGCACGGTGTTCCCGATCCAGAACGCCGAGGCACGGGTGGGCCGGTATACGTCGAACCCGCAACAGAGGCCAGCCCGCTCGCGCATGCAGGACTCGCAGCCGCAACCTCCCTCGGCATTCCGACCTTCACAAGTCAGAACGGTGATCTGATGGAAGGAGAAGGCGGCGCGTCGATCGTTGATCTGCGTATCCGGAACGGGTTGCGGCAGTCAGTCTTTCGCACCTACCTGTTCCCGGTGATGGACCGGCCGAATGTGACGGTTCTGACGAGCGCGTTGGTTACTCAAGTGGCGTTCGACGGCGGGCGCGCCACCGGCGTCGAGTTCCTACGCGACGGCAAGTTGCACCGGATCGAAGCGAAATCCGAGGTGGTTCTCTCGCTCGGAGCGATTCACACGCCCAAGGTTCTCATGCAATCCGGAATCGGCGACCAGAATGAATTGCAAACGCACGGTATTCGGGTCGTACAGCATTTGCCAGGCGTCGGCCGAAACCTCCAGGACCACCCGGGCTTCTCATGCGTCTGGGAGTACCGGGACCCGCTACCCTGGCGCAACAGCGGTGGTGAAATGACCGTCTTCGCCCGAAGCGACTCGGGTTTACGGACTCCGGACCTCCAGGCTTATCAACTCGAGTTTCCGTTCTCGAGCGAGAAGAACGCCGAGAGATTCGGCTTACCGGAGTCAGGCTGGAGCATGTATGGCGCAGTGGTGCGCCCGAAAAGCCGCGGACAGATTCGTCTGACCGGGCCCAACCCGGACGACCCGGTGCGCATCCACGCCAATCTCCTCTCGCACCCCGACGACCTGGATGCCGCAGTCGCGTGTCTCGAACTGTGTCGCGAACTCGGCAATTCGGCGCCTCTTCGTCGATTCAGCAAGCGCGAAGTCATGCCGGGGAGCCTGAACAAAGCGGACCTCGTGCGCTTTATCCGCAACGAGGCCACGACTTACCACCACCAGACATGCACGGCCAAGATGGGCCGGGACAGCATGTCAGTGGTCGATGGCTCCTTGAAAGTGTATGGCGTCGAAGGCCTTCGGATTGCCGACGCCTCCATCATGCCTCGGGTCACCACCGGGAACACGATGGCTCCCTGTGTCATCATCGGCGAGCGCGCCGGGCAGATTCTGCGACACCACCATGCTCTGTGAGTCGATTGGAGGGAAGTGAGGTATGAGTTCCACAACTATGGTGGACCTGACCGGTAGCTTCGCCACAGGGATGCACGAGGTACTCGCCGAGGCGGCGCGACAGGGACCGTTGGCTACCGACGAGATCACGGGCGCGACGGTGGTGTTGCGTCAATGCGACGTTGAAACACTGGCCCGCGACGAGCGGCTGAAGGGCATCGGGCTGGCCCTGTTCGACTTCATGGGTATCAGCGACGGCCCACTGCGCGACTGGTACAGCAGGCTGATGTTCACCACCGAGGGTGACTCCCATCGCCGCCTTCGGTCGCTGGTGTCCCGTGCCTTCACGCCGCGCTCCGTCGAGGGGCTGAGGTCGACCGCAGCGGGCATGGCTGCTGCCGCCATCGCTTCTGCAACGCTGGACGGGGGAGATCTGGTGGCGTCCTGCGCGGGGCTGGCAACCCGGTTGATCTGCCGCCTCCTCGGAGTCCCGGACGGCGATGTCGGCGCATTCACGCGATGGGCGGATGCCCTGAGCCCGGTTTTCTACGTGATGACACCCGACCAGATCGCGGGGGCGACGCGAGCGATCGTCGAGTTGCAGCGCCATATCGAGGCGCTGGCGCAGCGTCGAACCGAAGATCCCCGTCCCGATCTCATCACCGCCTTGCTGACCGCAGCGGCCGACGGTGACCGGCTCAGCCGCGACGAGACCGTGGCGATGATCGCGAATCTTCTTGTCGCCGGCCACGACACGACGGGCAGTCAGATACCGTGCAGCCTGCTGGTGGCGTTGCAGCACCGCGACCGCCTTGCCGGGGTAGCGGGCGACGACGTCCGGCTTGCCAGCGCGGTCGCCGAGACCATGCGCCTCGAGCCCAGCATCCCCCTCATTCCGCGCACCGCCGTCGAGCCGATTGACCTACACGGCACGACCATCCCGGCGGGATCGATTGTTCTGCTGTGCATCGCCTCGGCATGCCGTGACGCCGCTGCGTGGCCGTCGCCGGACCGCTTCGATCCCGAGCGGTTCATGCGTGCGGGCACGCCCCGGCTGATGAACTTCGGCGCCGGTGCGCACTACTGCCTGGGTACCTCGCTCGCGAAAGTCGTCGTGGAGGAGTGCGTACGGGCCCTGCTCGCCGCACGGCCCGCCCTGCACTTGGGGCAGGACCCCGCCGACATTGCGTGGCGCCGCATCCTCGGCCGCAGCCCGAAACGCCTACTCATCGGTGTCGACGCGAGCTAGCCCCGCTAGAGCTTCACCCGCCCCATGATCAGATCGATGATCGGCTTCCCGGGCGGGTACGCGCCCGTGAGCGAGGCCATGGTGTGCCCGTAGTCCACCAGCAGCGTGATCCCGCTGATGCCGAAGGCGGCGGCGCTGTTGAGGAACGCCATGACGTCACCCATTTGCTCGGGGGTGTGCACCTTCGATCCGGTCTCGTCGCGGTAGTCCTGCGCGAAGGTGAGCCAGAGGTCGGCGTTGGCCTGGGCCAGGGGGGTGTCGGTGGGACCCGGGCAGATCGCGTTGATCCGGATGCCCTTCTTGAGCAGCGGGTAGCCCTGGGTCGCGACGTAGGCGTTGACCACCTTCTTGGAAAAGCCGTAGTGGATGATGCCTTCTGATTCGTGCGCCTTGACCCACTCTTGGGCCGACGCGAAGTCCGGCGTGGCGAGGAACTCCGTCAGCAGCTCCAGGTCGTTCTCCCAACCCATCCCGGCGACCGAGGAGATGAAGCAGATCGCCGAGCCCGGGGGAAGCTGGTTCTTCTCGAGCAGGCGGTCGATCAGGTGGCGGTGACCGATGAAGTTGATCGCCATCAGGTCGGTGGTCCCGTCCGCGATGCCGGCGGCCGAGAAGACGGCGTGGATCGGACCGTCGAGCTGCTCGAGCGCAGAGTCGATCGATGCGGGGTCGCGCAGGTCCACCTGAATGGCCTTCGCGACGTCGTAGTTCACCGGCGCGTAGTCCATCACGATCACTTCGGCGCCGAGCTCGGCTGCCGACTTGGCCGCCGCCGCGCCCATGCCGGTGGCGCCGCCGACGACGAGAGCCCGCTTTCCGTCGTAGCGCAGCCGATCGACAACAGTCATGGAAATCCCCTTCTCGCTCACTGCCAACGCGGTTCTAATCGCCCAACTGTATGGGTAACAGTTTTTTGGTTCAATACCTATTTGGCGACCTACTTGGCGCGAACCGCGACGCCACGCAAGACCGTGTCGCGGACGTGCACCAGCGCGGCGCGTTTGCCGACCTCGGCCAGGATGTTCTCCGGTATCCACTGCAGGCCGATGACGCATCGGGCCAGCATCGCGGTGGACGGGGCGTCGACGGTGATCTCCCCGGAGCGGATGCCTTCGGAAAGAAGCGTTTTCATCTGCCGGAGCCGCGTGGCGTACAACCAGCCGGGGTTGGGAGTGTCCGGCGGCGATTGGCGCATCCAGGCGAGTTGAATCCGGAACTCGTCCGAAAACCGATCGAGTGCATTGACGTTGACCCAGCTCAACGCGTCCAGTTTCGCGATGGGCGTGGCGTTCGAGCGCAGCACGCCGACCCAACCCGCCTCCACCTTCCTGCCGAACGATTCCATGATCGAGGCGAGGAGTTCGTCCTTCGAGCCGATCGCCCGATAGACGGTGCCCGTGCCGAGGCCGGCCGCCGACGCGATGTCCCTGATGGTGGTGGCCTCGTAGCCCTTACGGCCGAATTCCGCTCGCGCCACCGCGCGCACGTGCGCCGCTTTGTCGCTGGGGTCGGCGTCGCTGTCGTCCGGCCAGGTGTCGATGACCGCGCTGGCGGCGGCGAAAGCAGGGGACCCGTCGAGCGCCGAGTCGGCGGGTGGCCGCGTCGCCAACCCTTCCAACATGATTCGACAGAGCAAAGCGGCGACCTGGTCGGTGGGCGACTTGTGGCGCATCACGTCGAGACCGACCTGCAGCATGGTTTGGCAGATGCGGTCGGCCAACGTGGGCAGGTCGATGTCGGGTTTGATGTATCCGCTCGACCGCCCCGCGCGCAGCGTCTGCAGCATCGCCTCCTGAATCGCCACGGGCCGCTGCTGAGTCAGCTTCATCAACTCCGGATCCGTGCTCGGTCCCTCGTAGAACGACATCTGCAGCGCGGCGCGATGCCGCACGGCGCAGTCCGCAATCGCCGAGCCCAGTTCGACGATCTGCTCGCGAACCGGGCGGGGATCGGCGTTGTCCAACTTCGCTTGCGCGGCTTGCCCGATGCGCTCCAGGTCGTCCTGATAGCGGCGGATCAACTCGATGAGGATCGCCTCTTTGGACTCGAAGTGGTGATAGAGGCTACCGGGAAGGATGCCGGCCGCGTCGGCGATCTCCTGCAGCGAGGTCCGCAATCCCGACTGTGCGATCAACGTGGCCGCCGTGGTGAGGATCTCGGTCCGTCGGGTACCGAATTCGGCTGGGAGACTTGCCTTCAACGACTCGGCTTTCGGCATGATCAGCGGTGTGCACGCCCGGACGACTGCGGACCGGCAAACATGCGCATTCGCCCCTCTCGCCAACCAAATCTTTGTTAGAGGCTATCAGACCGGCGCCGGCGAATCCGCTGCGTAACAGCGGTGACGGGCCACGTCCTCAGGCCGGGCTCGCCGCGGGCTGCGCTTCCGCCGAGCATCGTCGGCGCTGGGCGGGTGGCGCTGAGCGGGTGCCCGGCATATTCAGCGTCCGCCCCTGTTCGCAAGGCGCGCACCGAGTTCGACGAGGTACCGGTCCGAGCCGCCGCGGAAGGCGCTCCAGCTCAGCAGGCGCTTGAGGTACAGGTGCGCGTCGTGTTCCCAGGTGTAGCCGATCCCGCCGAACACCTGGATCGCGGTGTCGCCGACGGTGGCCAGCCGTCCGGCGAACGCCTTCGCCCGCAGCGCGGCAACGTGCCGCTCGTCATGGTCGGCGTTGTCGGCGGCCCACAGGGCATGGATCACGCCGCTGCGGGCCAGCTCCACGGTCTCGTACATGTCGACGCAGAGATGCTGGACGGCCTGGAAGGAGCCGATCGGCTGACCGAATTGCGTTCTGGTCTTCGCATATTCGACGGCCATGTCCATCACCGTGCGCGCGGCGCCGAGGGCGTCGGCGGCGGTCGCGATCAGCGTGTCATCGATCACCGCCGCGAGGTCTTCCGGGGACGCCGAGGCGAGTCGTCGCGCGGGCGCTGCGTCCAATGTGATGTGGAAGTGCTTGCGGGTCTGGTCGATACCGCGCTCGAGTTCGACCGAAACACCGGTCGCGCCGGACGGCACCGCGAACAGCTCGAGGTGGCCGTCCTCCTCGGCGAGCACCAAGAGGACGTCCGCGGCGGCGGCGTCGGGGATCGCCGCCATCTCGCCGCGCAAAGACGCGTCGCCGCCCTGCCCGCTCGCGGCGATCGAACCGCTCTCGGCGTCCGGGAAGCAGACGGTGGCGACCGTGCTGCCGTCGGCGATGCCGGCCAGCAGCTCGGCGGCGGCTTCGGTGGCGCCGAGCCGGGTCAGCGCCCGCGGTGCGGCGACCGCGGTCGACAACCACGGCCCCGGATGCAGTGCGGCGCCCAACTCTTCGGCAACAATGCCGGCCTCGACCATCGTCATGCCGGCGCCGTTGCAGTCCTCAGGAACCAACAGACCGGTCGTCCCGAGGGCGGCGAGGCCACGCCACAACGCATCGATGGTGCCGGTCGCGTCGTCGAGCAGTGGGCGCACGTGATCCGCGATACGAGCCTTCTCGGTCAGGAAGCGGCGGATGGTGTCGCGCAGCGCCACCTGTTCGTCGGTGAGTTCGAGGTTCATTTGCGCGGCAACCCGAGTACCCGCTGGGCGGTGATGTTCTTGTTGATCTGGCTGGTGCCGCCCGCGATGGTGAGCGAGCGCGACGTCAGACGGTAGTTAGCCCACGGAGCACCGGCCCCACTGGTGCCCAGCACCTCGAAGGCCAGGGCGGCCATATCCTGCCCGATCTCACCCCACACGGTCTTGGCGAGGCTGGCAGAGGCGAACGCGTCTCCGCCGTGCAGTGTCGCCGAGATCGAACGTTGGCACAGGACTTCGAGATACTTGATGCGGAGCGCGATTTCACCGAGCCGCCGCAGCGTCACGGGATCCTCGAGCGCGTCGGTGTGCGTGGCGATGTCGTCCACCAGGTCATCCAGCCGCACCTGCATTTCTGCGTAGAGCCTTGCCGCGCCGGCCCGTTCGTGGCTGAGCGTTGTGGTGGCGACCTGCCAGCCCGCATTCAGCGGTCCGAGCAACGCGTCCACCGGGACCCGCACGTCGTGGAAGAACACCTCGGCGAAATCGGCGTCGCCGTTGAGCGTCACCAGCGGACGGACTTCGATGCCCGGCAGCCTCATGTCGACGATCAGGCAGGAGATGCCCTTGTGCTTCGGCGCGTCGGGGTCGGTGCGCACATACAGCTGGCACCAGTCCGCCCGATGACCGAGCGAAGTCCAGATCTTTTGCCCGTTCACCACGAAGTCGTCACCGTCGCGCACCGCGCGGGTCCGCAATGCCGCGAGATCCGAACCCGCTTCGGGTTCCGACATCCCTTGGCACCAGATGTCGTCGGCGCGCATCATCCGGGGGAGCAGCGTGAGTTTCTGGCTTTCGGTGCCGTATTGCATGATCGCCGGCGCAATGTTGTTCAGCCCAATGACGTTGAGCGGCATCGGGGCTCGAGCCCGGGTGGTTTCCTCGGTGTAGACCAGCTGCTCGAGGATCGTCGCGCCCCGGCCGCCGTACTCGCGCGGCCAGGAGACCGCGGCCCAGCCCGCGTCCGCCATCGTCGCGCTCCACGCGCGCAGCATCTTGATGGCGGCGTCGTCACGCCCCGCGGGCCGCCGCGCGGCCACCAGCTCGTCGGTCAGGTTCGCGGACAACCAGTCGCGCAGCTCGATGCGGAACTCTTCCACTTCCGCCGGGTATGAGAAGTCCACGTCCCTCTGTCTTTTGCGTCTTTGGAACTTGCAACTGCGGCCAAGCCGGACTTTACGGTTGAGCAGATATCTGGTCAACGCTCGGGGAAGACGACCTCGGCGTTGCCCGGCATCCTCGCCTCGATTGACTGAGGTGACACCGGACCCTACGGTGGAACAGATATTTGGTCAACGGAGTCCAGGCGGTTCGGGAGTAAGCGTGTCCATCGACGTTTGCGGTGAACGGTCGCCGGGGCTCGGCATGCTCGCGTCCGCGCTGGCGGGCCACGCGGTGGCGGTGGCGGACGCCCCGCCGGGGGAGCCGCCGTGGACCGATGGCCAGACCATCCACGTCGACTCCGCCACGAGTGCCCGCGCCCGGCTCGAAGCCGTTGCCGTGCAGGCCTCGATGATCGCGGCAGGCAGCCTGGACCCGGGCGTCATCCGCCGCCTGCTGCGCCACCCCCGGGTGGCCAAGCGTTATTTGGCGGTGGAGGGGCACCGGGCGCTCGTCGCCAATGACCATTTGCTGCCGGGCGTCCTGGCGTCCCTGGGGGACCGGGACACCGCGAGCCGCAGCGATTCCCCGGCCGCTTCGTTGCGGATCGCCCAGGGGCGCGCGGAGATCGGCTGCCCCGCAACGAGATCCGGCACCATCCGCCCGGCAAAGGTGCTGGCGGCGTCCGCGCGCGCGCCGGAGCGACCCGGCGGTGACGAGCGCGGGCACGTCCCGCGGGGCCCGGCGGACAAACCGGACGAACTCGACGACGCCGATGTCGACGACTCCGACGATCCCGATGTGTTCACCAGCCCGGTGGGTGGGGGCCGCGTCATCGGCAAGTGGCTGAAGAAGATGCTGTCTTCGGTGCGCAAGACAGGCAGCGGCGGCGGACCACCCATCGCCGACACCCCGACGCACCGGACCGACCCTGCCAAGCGCGAAGTGCACGCAGTGACATCGCTGGGCGCCACGCTGGGTGAGGACGGCGAAGAGCAGCGGGTCCCGACGGCCGCGGAAGGCCTGAAGTATCCGGAATGGGATGCCGCGCGCGGGAAGTACCGGCCCGCGTGGTGCACCGTGCGCGAGGTCGAGCCGCAGATCGAGGCGTCGGCGAGGCATGCGATCGAAGCGACCGTCGGCGTGCGCCGACCGCTGTCCCGGCTGGGCGTGGGTCTGCACCGGCGCCGCCGGCAGTCTCAGGGCGACGACATCGACATCGACGCGGCGGTCGAGGCCCGCGTCGAAGCCTTGTCCGGTTCGGTGCCCGGCGAGGCGGTGTACCTGGACAGCCTGCGCCGCAGGCGTGACCTGTCGGTGCTGCTGTTGCTCGATGTGTCGGGCTCGGCCGCGGAGCCCGGCACGGTCGGGCGCACGGTGCACGAGCAACAGCGCACGGCGGTCGCCAACCTCACGGTCGCGCTGCACGACTTGGGCGACCGGGTCGCGCTCTACGCCTACTACTCGCAGGGCAGGAGCGCTGTGAACATGGTGCCCGTCAAGCGATTCGACGACCACCTCGACGCCCGAGTCATGCGACGCCTCAACAGCCTTGAACCAGGCGCGTATTCGCGCCTGGGCGCAGCCATCCGGCACGGGTCGGCGGTGCTGGACGCGCGCGGGGGAACGACACGGCGGCTACTGGTCGTGGTCTCCGACGGGCTCGCCTATGACAACGGGTACGAGCGGGACTACGGCGCCGCCGACGCGCGCCGCGCCCTGGCCGAGGCCCGCCGGCGCGGCATCGGCTGCGTATGCCTGACCATCGGCGCCGGGATCGACGCGCCGTCGGTGCGCCGGGTTTTCGGTAGCGCCGCGCATGCCACCGTCGCGCGCCCGGAGCAACTCGCCGCCGTGATCGGCCCGCTGTTCCGGTCCGCGCTGCGCTCGGCCGAGGTCCGCCGCGGGGTGTCGCGGCGGCCGCGGGTTTGAGTCCCGAGTTGTGAACATGCTAGTCAGAGCTCTTGAAACAAACATCTGTTCCGCGATAGGCTCCGTTCCACCGTGGGGGCAGAGGGGAAGCTATGGCCAACGAGTCCGGGCTTGCGTACCGGAACGGCGCGATCCCGGGGGCGGAGGGCGCCCGCCCCTACTACCGGGCGATCGGCGTCGAGGAGGCCGTCTTCAAGGCGGCCCACCGCCGTGGCCTGGCAGTCGTTCTGAAGGGGCCGACGGGTTGCGGCAAGACCCGATTCGTCGAGGCGATGGCGCACGATCTCGGCCGGCCATTGATCACGGTCGCCTGCCATGACGACCTCACCACGGCCGACCTCGTGGGCCGGTATCTGCTGCAGGGAGACGAGACCGTTTGGGTGGACGGCCCGCTGACGCGGGCGGTGCGGGAGGGGGCGATCTGCTACCTCGACGAGGTGGTGGAGGCGCGGCAGGACACCACCGTCGTGCTGCACCCGCTCGCGGATCACCGGCGGCAGCTGCCGATCGAGCGGCTCGGCGTCACGCTGGACGCGGCACCGGGATTCGGCCTGGTGGTGTCCTACAACCCGGGTTATCAGAGCGTGCTGAAGGACCTCAAGGACTCGACCCGCCAGCGGATGGTCGCCATCGAATTCGACTTCCCCCCAGCCGATGTCGAGGAGGGAATCGTCGCACATGAGGCCCGCGTGGGTGGTGGCATCGCCGCCGAGCTGGTGCGTTTCGGGCAAGCCATCCGCAGGCTGGAAACCGGTGGGCTGCGGGAGGTCGCGTCGACGCGCGTGCTGATCGCCGCGGGCAAGCTGGTCGCGGAAGGACTGACGATGCGCGAGGCGGCGCGCGCCGCGATCGCGGGACCGCTCACCGACGACGCGGCGGTGGGCATGGCCCTGGGCGAGATGATCGAGATCTATCTGGACGGGGCCGCGAAATGAACGGCGGGCGTGAGTTTTTCACGGGGAGGTCGAATGTCCTACGAAAGCAGCGCTGAGCCCATCAAGGTCGGCTACCTGATGGACTTCACGCTGCCACCGGGCTTCCCCGAGGAACTGATGGCGAGTTTCACCCGGTGCTTCGACCTGATCTTTCACGAAGCCCATGACCAGGGCGTGATCGATCGCCCGGTGCACATGATCTACCGCGAGGTGGAGGGCTTGCCCAAGGGTTCGGTCAAGGCCGTGATCGACGCGTTCGGCGAGCTCGTCGACGAAGGCTGCCTGGTGGTGTTCGGGCCGCACATCACCGACAACTGCGTGCCGACCCGCGAGGCGATCGAAGATCGGTTCAAGGTGCCGGCGATCAGCGTCACCGGCACCGACGACTGGCTGGGCGAGTGGACATTCGCGTTCCCGCAGGGGTCGATGACCGACGAGCCGATCTTCATCGCGGACCTGGTCGCCAAACGCGGGCTGTGCGAGATCGGAGTCCTCGTCGAACAGAACCTGATCGGCGAGAGCTACCTCAAGAACCTGCGAAGCGCGTGCCGCCGCAACGGCATCCGCATCGTCGCCGAGGCGGCGATCGCCCAGACCGCGCAGGACATCACCGAGGCGGTCCGCACGCTGCACGAGGCCAAGGCCGAGGCGATCGTGCATCTGGGCTTCGGCTTCGGCATCGTGTTCATCAACCCCGCGCTGCAGGCCGTCGATTGGGATCCGCCGAGATTCACCACCACCGCATTCCAGAACGCCTGGGTGAACCCGATCATGTGGAACGCGTTCATGGGCTGGATCGGGGTCGACCAGTACGACGAGGAGAACCGGCTCGGCCAGGAGTTCCTGGACCGGTACGCGCAGAAGTACGACGGCAGCCGGCCCGAATATTGCGTATCGGTGGTCAACCATGACGTTGCCGCGACACTCGTCCGCGCGTTCGCCGATTCGCACCCGCTCAGCCCGCGCGGGGTCAAGGAGGCTTTGGAGCGGGTGAAGATGATGCCCGCCGCATCGGGCGCCCCCGGCACGCGCGTCTCCTTCGGGAAGTGGACGCGCCGCGCGTGGATGGGCGCCGGCTATCTGGTGGCCCGCACTCTGGACGCCGACGGCACCAACTCGCACCTGGTCGATCGCTTCGGAGAGTAAGGCTGGCAACGACATGAGCACCGATCAATCCGCACCGCTTGTTGCACAGGAAGAGTCGGCGCCAGCGGGGCGTGCGGACAAACGCGGCTGGGGCGGCTGGATCGCCGGCGTCGCGCTGGTGGCGTTCGCGCTCTTCTTCATCGCCAACTGCCGCGTCGCACTCGACCCGCGCGTCGCCAACCCGAACATGCACGGTCGCCCCCGTCCGGTGAAGTTCATCTTCGGCCTGGACTACATCACCTTCCTGCACATCTCCACCGTGATCATGCTGCTCGTCCTGCTCGTGGTGTTCGTCAGGGGCTGGCGCCGCAACCCGGGCAGCCCCGTGATGCTGATGTTCCTGTGCACCACGCTGATCGTGTGGCAGGACCCGATCATGAACTGGGCCCCGTTCGCGGTGTACAACCCCGATCTCATCCACTGGCCGGAGTCTTGGCCACTGGTCTCGCTGTCGCCGACCGTCGATCCGTTCGTCGTATTCGGTTACGTCACTTTCTATTTTGGACCCTACTTTCCGGCGATCTGGATACTGCGCAAGCTGCAGGCCAAGTACGGGCCGACGGCGTTCGTGTCGCGGCACCCGCTGGTCAGCCTGGGCCTCTTGACGTGCGCCATCGGTTTTGTCTTCGATGCGTGGCTGGAGATCCAGCTGGTCCACATGGGCATGTACATCTACTCCCAGGTGATCCCGTGGGGCTCGGTGTTCACCGGCACCACGTTCCAGTTCCCGTTGATCTGGGAGTCGTTCTCGGTGACCTTCGTGATGGTGCCCGCGGCGATCCTCTGCTATCGCGACGACACCGGGAAGTCGGTGGCCGAGAAGCTGGCCGCCAAAGCCAGGATCTTTCCGACGCGCCCGGTGCTCGGCACGTTCCTGGTCATGTTCGCGATCATCAACGTGTCCTATTTCGCCTACGGAGCGTGGTTCTGGGCCATCAAGGCCAGCCATGCGGCGACCTCCGTCGCCTGCCCCTGGCCCTATCCCGAAGCCAAGGTCTATGACCCGCAGGGGTTTTACGAGAAGGCCGGTGCCCAAGGTCCGTACTCCGTCGGCATCTGGTCGACCTGGGCGAGCGGGGAGCCCAACGGGCGGCCCCACGTCGACCTGCCGCCACCGGGCGAGGGCGCCTGCGCCACTGCTTTCGCGCCGGGCGCGCATGGCTGAGCCGCGCACCGCTGTCATCACCGGTGCGTCTCGCGGTCTGGGTTTTGCCTCGACCGTGCGCCTGTACCGCGAAGGCTGGCGGGTGGTCGCGGCCATGCGGACCCCCGATCGTGGGATCCCGTTGCTCCGGGCGGCCATTCAGGACTCCAAGGGGACCGTCGCAGACGACCACCGGCTGATCGGCGTGCAGCTCGACCTGGTGGATCCCGCGTCGATCGCGGCGGCGGCCAAGGCGGTCGAGGAAGCCGTGGGCGCGCCCTACGCGCTGGTGCACAACGCGGGTATCTCGGCCGCCGGGATGGTCGAGGAGACCGATATGGCGCTGTGGCAGAACATGTTCGCCACCAGCGTTCTGGGCCCGGTGGCGCTCACCCAGGCCCTGTTGCCGTCGATGCGGGCGGCCGGCCGGGGACGCATCGTCCTGGTGTCGAGCGCAGCGGGGGTGCGTGGTCAGCCGGCCACCGCGCCGTATTCGGCGGCTAAGGGCGCGCTGGAGCGGTGGGGGGAATCGATGGGATGCGAGATCGCGCCCTTCGGTCTGGGGGTCACCGTTCTGGTCGCCGGCATGTACGACACGGAGATCATCACCGACGCGGGCACCACCGACAATCGTGATTTCGGCGGCCCGTACGCGCGGCTGCATCACACCATGAACAGCCGCGGCAGGGCCGCGATGAAATTGGCCCGGCCGCCCGAGCGGTTCACCGACGGCCTGCTCAAGGCGCTGGACGACCACGCGCCGTTCCGCCGCCGCGGTGTAGGCCCCGACGCCTCGATGTTGCTGGCCGCCAACAGGATACTGCCGACCGCCGGCATGCACCACGTATCGCGCATCGTGCTGGGCATACCGAAACAGGGTTCCATGCGGGACGGGGCATGGCCGTTGACGACAGGACAGCGGGCGATGGTGTTCGCCGCGCGGATTGTGCCGCGGCCGATCCTGCAGCGCTTGGCGGCCCGTAGGGCAAAGTGAGGGAGCATTGATGGAACAGCTTTTCGACGACCTGGAGGACTTCGGCGCCTTCGACGACGCGGTCTCGGGTGACGTGCGCGACCCCTACACCGAACTGGCGCGGTTGCGCCGCGAGGAACCCGTTCAGCGGCTGGATGTTTCCGGGATGCCGCACGAGGAGTCCAAACCGGTCTTCATCGTCTACCGGTTCGAGGAAGCCCAGCAGATGCTGCGCGACAACGAGACGTTCTCGTCGGCGGCCGTCATCGCGGCGTTCGGCCCGGTGCTGGGGGAGCGCGTGATGCTCGGCATGGACGAACCGGTGCACGGGCGGCTGCGGTCGCTGGTGTCAAAGGCGTTCTCGCAGAAGGCTTTGGCGCGATGGCAGGACCAGTTGGTCGGTCGAGTGGCCAGCAGCCTGATCGACCGGTTCGCGGCGAACGGCAGGGCGGACCTGGTCAAGGAGTTCACCTTCGACTACCCGAGCCGGATCATCGCGGGCGTGCTGGGCCTGCCGGAGGAGGACTATCCCCAGTTCCAGCGGTGGTCCATCTCGCTGCTGAGCTGGATGCTGAATCCCGAACGCGGCCTTGCCGCGTCGGCGGCGCTGTGCGAGTACTTCGCACCGATCCTGCAGGCCCGCCGCGCCGAACCCAAGGACGATCTGATCAGCGCGCTGGCCCAGGCCGAGATCGACGGCGAAAAGCTCGAGGATGAGGAGATCTACTCTTTCCTGCGCTTGTTGCTACCCGCCGGGGTGGAGACGACGTACCGGTCGCTGGGCAGCCTGCTGCTGGCGCTGCTGTCGGATCCCGCGCAGCTGGCCGCCGTCCGCGCGGACCGGTCGCTGCTGCCGCAGGCCATCGAGGAGGGTGTGCGGTGGGAACCGCCGCTGCTGACCATCACCCGGGTGGCGACCCGCGACACCGAACTCGGCGGGGTGGCGATACCGGAGGGCTCGACGGTGATGCCGATGCTGGGCTCCGCCAACCGGCAGGAGGACCGGTATCCCGATCCGGACAGGTTCGACATCTTCCGGCAGGCGAGGGCACACCTCGGCTGGGGGCACGGCGTGCACGTCTGTCTCGGCATGCATCTGGCGCGGCTGGAGATGCGCACCGCAATCAACGTTTTGCTCGACCGGCTGCCCAACCTGCGGCTCGACCCCGACGGGGACGACCCGCACATCCGCGGGCAGGTTTTCCGGTCGCCGACGTCGGTGCCGGTGCTGTTCGACCCCCAATGACCGGCCCCGTAGGGGTTTTCGCTTGCCAATCGGCTAGTTTCCGGTAAGGCTCTCAGTAGCCCCTCAACGACTCAGAAGAGAGTGACAAACATGACCGAGGCTGTAAAGGTCCGCTTCGAGCCCAAGATGATGATCGACGGCAAGCTCGTCGACGGGCAGGCCGGCACCTTCACCAACATCAACCCGGCCACCGAGGAGCCGCTCGGCGAGGTCGCCGACGCGTCGAAAGAGGACATGCACCGGGCGATCGATGCCGCTCGGCGGGCCTTCGACGAGACCGACTGGTCGACCAACCGCGAACTGCGCAAGCGCTGCCTGCTGCAACTGCACGAGGCGATCGAATCGGAGAAGGAAGAGCTGCGCGAGGAGCTCATCCTGGAGGTGGGTTCGCCCCGGGCGATCACGTACGGCCCGCAGCTGGACGCCCCACTCGAGGACGGGCTGCGCTACCCCGCCAGGCTGATCGACGAATACGCCTGGGAAACCGACCTGGGCGACAAGGTGGTCAGCCTGACCGGCACGTTGACCACCCGCAAGGTCTGGCGCGAGCCGGTGGGTGTGGTCGGCGCGATCGTGCCGTGGAACTTCCCGTTCGAGGTCACCCTCAACAAGCTCGGCCAGGCATTGGGCACCGGCAACACCGTGGTGCTCAAGCCGGCGCCCAACACGCCGTTCAACGCGACCCGGCTCGGCCGGCTGATCGCCGAGAAGACCGACATTCCCGCGGGCGTCGTCAACGTCGTCACCGCGTCGGATCACTTTGTGGGTGAAGAGCTCACGCTGTCGCCCAAGGTCGACCTGATCTCGTTCACCGGGTCGACGGTGGTCGGCCAGCGGATCATGGAGAAGGGCGCCGCGACCATGAAGCGGCTGTTCCTGGAGCTCGGCGGCAAGTCGGCCACCATCGTGCTGGAGGACGCCGATTTCGGGATGGCCTGCGCGATCGGCATCGCGCCGTGCATGCACGCCGGGCAGGGCTGTGCGAACCCCACCCGGATGCTGTTGCCGCGGTCGCGCTACGACGAGGGCGTGGAGATTCTGAAGAGCATCTACGAGAACGTCACGTGCGGCGACCCGCAGGACCCGGGAACGCTGTGCGGCCCGGTGATCTCCGAGGTGCAGCGCAACCGCGTGATGGGCTACATCCGCAAGGGCGTGGAGGAGGGCGCCACGGCGCTGGTCGGCGGCCCCGACGCGCCGACCGGCTTCGACAAGGGATTCTTTGTCCGGCCAACGCTTTTCACCGACGTCGACAACTCGATGACCATCGCCCAGGAGGAGATCTTCGGGCCGGTGCTGGCCGTCATCCCGTTCGACGACGAGGAGGACGCGATCCGGATCGCCAACGACAGCAAGTACGGGTTGGCCGGCAACGTGATGTCGGGCTCGCTGGAGCGCTCGCTGGCGGTGGCCCGCCGGATCCGGGCCGGCTTCATGGGTGTCAACGGCGGCGCGCCGTACGGCGCCGACACCCCCTTCGGCGGCTACAAATACAGCGGTGTGGGACGCCAGAACGGCGTCGCCGGGTTCGACCAGTACACCGAGATCAAATCGGTCGCGTACCCCGCCGGCTAGGGCTGCACCTTTCGGCTTCACCCTTTCGTCGAGATTGCCGCCACGGTCGCGCTTCGCGGTCGGACCGCGACCACCGCGGCGATCTCGGCGCGGCCGTGAGCGCAACCAAACCCACCCCGCCACGCGCCCTCCCAACGCGTTGGTTGACAATCGACGCAAGGCTCACTTTCACCAATACCTGAGGTTCTAGCGTCAAAGGAGACACAACCATGGCCGAAGCCGTCATCGTCGAGGCAGTGCGCTCACCGCTCGGGAAGCGCAACGGCGGACTGGCCGGGGTGCACCCGGCCGACCTGTCGGCGCAGGTCCTGAATGGGCTGGTCGACAAGGCCGGTATCGACCCGGGAATCGTCGACGACGTCATCTGGGGCTGCGTGATGCAGGCGGGCGAGCAGGCCCTCGACATCGGCCGCACCGCGCTGCTGGCCGCCGGCTGGCCCGAGACCGTGCCCGGCGTGACCGTCGACCGGCAGTGCGGGTCGAGCCAGCAGTCCATCCACTTCGCCGCGGCGGGCGTGGTCGCCGGGCACTATGACGTCGTCGTCGCCGGCGGTGTCGAGTCGATGTCACGGACGCCGATGGGATCGTCGCTGGCCAACGGCGGCAACCCGTACCCCCAGGCTTTCAAGGACAGATACCACCGGACGCCGAACCAGGGCATCGGTGCGGAAATGATCGCCGAACAGTGGGGCTTCGACCGGCTCGCGCTCGACGAATTCTCCTTGGGATCGCACGAAAAGGCCGCCGCCGCACAGGATTCCGGTGCTTTCGACGACCAGATCGTCGGCATCAAGGATCAGGACGGGAACGTGGTTCTCAAGGACGAGGGCATCCGCCGCGGTACCCCGATGGAGAAGATGGCGTCGCTGAAGCCGGCCTTCAAGGAGGACGGGGTGATCCACGCGGGCAACTCCTCGCAGATCACCGACGGTTCGGCCGCCCTGCTGTTCATGTCGGCCGAGAAGGCCAAGGAACTGGGCCTCACGCCGATCGCCAAGGTGCACACCGCGGTACTGGCCGGCGCCGACCCGGTGATCATGCTGACGGCGCCCATCCCGGCGACGCAGAAGGCGCTCAAGAAGTCCGGCCTCTCGATCGGTGACATCGGGGCCTACGAGGTGAACGAGGCGTTCGCGCCGGTTCCGCTGGCGTGGCTGAAGGACATCGGGGCCGACGAGAAGAAGCTCAACCCCAACGGCGGCGCCATCGCGCTGGGTCACCCGCTTGGCGGCTCGGGCGCGCGGCTGATGACCACCCTGCTTTACCACATGCGGGACAAGGGAATTCGTTACGGCCTGCAAACCATGTGCGAGGGCGGCGGCCAGGCCAACGCCACCATCGTGGAGCTCCTGTGACCGACGCCCCCGCCGACCAGCCGGCGGTGCTGGTCGAACGCCGCGGCAACGTCATGGTGATCACCATCAACCGGCCCGAGGCCCGCAACGCCGTCAACGGCGCCGTGAGCATCGGCGTCGGCGACGCGCTCGACGAGGCGCAGCACGACCCCGAGGTGCGGGCGGTGGTGATCACCGGCGCCGGCGACAAGTCGTTCTGCGCCGGCGCCGATCTCAAGGCGATCTCCCGCCG
>NZ_LZJG01000398.1:0-866 GCF_001667785.1 Mycobacterium sp. E3247
GCGGCCGGCTGCATGCCGGTGATGATCGGCTGGTCGGCCGTCACCGGCACCATCGGCTGGCCGGCGCTGGTGATGTTCGCGGTCATCTTCTTCTGGACGCCGCCGCACACCTGGGCGCTGGCGATGCGTTACAAGGACGACTACAAGGCCGCCGGCGTCCCCATGCTGCCCGCCGTGGCGACCGAGCGTGAAGTCACCAAGCAGATTCTCATCTACAGCTGGCTGACGGTGTTGTCGACGCTGGCGCTGGCCCTGGCCACCGGCTGGCTGTACGCGGCGGTCGCCGTGGCCGCCGGGGTGTGGTTCCTGGCGATGGCCCACCAGCTGTACGCCGGGGTTCGCGCCGGCGAGCCGGTCAAACCGTTGCGGTTGTTCCTGCAATCGAACAACTATCTCGCGGTGGTCTTCTGCGCGCTGGCGGTCGATTCGGTGATCGCGCTGCCGCACCTGTTCTGAGTCTCAGTCACAGCGGCCACATCCGACGCCGAACGTGGGGCCCAGGTACAAAATCCGCCTGGAATCCGTCCGTAGGCCCCACACTCGACGCCTCGGCCGGCCCCTCAGGGCAGCAGCACGATCGAGCCCGCCGTCTTGCGGCCCTGCAGGTCGTGATGGGCGCGCGCGGCCTCGGCGAGCGGATACCGCCCACCCACTTCGACGGTGATGGCGCCGCCGGCGATCGCGTCGAACAATTCCTCTGCCCGCCAACTGAATTCCTGGCCGGTGCGGATGAAGTGGGCCAGCGAGGGGCGGGTCAAGAACACCGAGCCGGCGGCGTTGAGGCGCTGAGGATCGAACGGCGGAACGGGTCCGCTGGCCGCCCCGAACAGCGCCAGCGTGCCGCGCACGGCCAGGCTGGCCAGGCT
>NZ_LZJG01000399.1:0-543 GCF_001667785.1 Mycobacterium sp. E3247
CCGGGTCAGCTCGAAGCCGGCCGTGACCGCGTACTCGCCGACGGTCTGCGGTGTCGGCAGCCACCCGCCGGGGAAGATCTCGGTCAAGATGAACTGCGAGAAGTGCACGATCTCGTGGGTCAGCTTCATGCCCCGCGCCCGGGCGTCTTTGAAGGACGGGCGAACGATGGTGTGCAGCAACATCACCCCGTCGGACGGCAGCGCCTGGTAGGCCATCTTGAAGAAGCGCCCGTAGCGCTGGCGGCCGAAGTGCTCGAAGGCGCCGATCGAGACGATGCGGTCGACGGGCTCGTGGAACTTCTCCCACCCCTCCAACAGCACCCGCCGGGTGCGGGGCGTGTCCATCTGGTCGAACGTCTTCTGCACATGCTCGGCCTGGTTCTCCGACAATGTCAGGCCCACGACGTTCACGTCGTACTTCTCAATGGCCCGCCGCATGGTGGCGCCCCAGCCGCAGCCGATGTCGAGCAGCGTCATCCCCGGCTCGAGCTTCAACTTGCCCAGCGCCAAGTCGAACTTGGCGATTTGGGCCTCTTCGAGGCT
>NZ_LZJG01000400.1:0-3309 GCF_001667785.1 Mycobacterium sp. E3247
CCGGCGACCCGATCGGCGGCGCCCCCGAGCCCGCCACCAACGGAGCACTCTTGGCCACCCACATCGTGGTCTCCGTGGGCCCGTAGACGTTGACCATCACCCGCCCCGGCGCCCACCGGTCCACCACCGCCGCGGGGCACGCCTCGGCCCCCACCACCAGCGCCGCCTCCAGCCCCTGCGGGGACAACACCCCCACCGCGGACGGTGTCTGGGTCAACACCGACACCCGCTGCCCAATCAACAACGCGTGCAGGTCATCCGCGCACCGCACCACGGCGTCGGGCACCACCACCAGGTGGCCCCCGTGCAAGAGCGCACCCCAGATCTCCCACACCGAAAAATCGAAGGCCAGGGAATGGCACTGCGACCAGACCTGTCCCGCCGCCAGCAATCCATCACCGGCCAGCGCCTCGAACAGTTGCGTCACGTTGCGGTGCGTGACCGCCACCCCTTTGGGCACGCCCGTCGTGCCGGACGTGTAGATCACGTGCGCCACGTCGTCTGCGGCCGGCCCGACCGGCGGGTCGCACGGTTGGCCCTCGATCGCCGGATCGTCGATTTCGACCACGACGCCCAGGGACCCATCCAACCGCGGCCGCAGGCCCGGGGAAACGATCACCGCCACCGGTGCGGCGTCGGCGAGCATGAACTGCACCCGGTCCGCCGGCGACGCCGGATCAATCGGCACGTAGGCGGCCCCCGCCTTGAGCAGGTCAAGCTCCGCGGCTATCGCATCGAGCCGGGTGAAATCCAGACAGCGCTAACGGATTTGGCCGGGGTCGAGCAGGCGGCGGTGATCGTGCGTGAGGACAACCCCGGCGACAAGCGCCTGGTCGCCTACCTGACCGGCACGGCGGATCCCGACCTTGTGCGCACCGCCCTGGGCGAGCGGCTCCCCGCCTACATGATCCCGGTCGCGATCGTCCGCCTGCCCGCCCTGCCCCTGACCCTCAACGGCAAACTCGACACCCACGCGCTGCCCGCACCGGAATACGCCGGTCGTGGCTTTCACGCCCCCGCCACCCTCACCGAACAGGTCCTGGCCGGCATCTACGCCAAGGTTCTGGGCGTTGCCCGGGTGGGGGTCGATGACTCCTTCTTCGAGCTGGGCGGGGATTCGCTGTCGGCCATGCGCCTGGTCGCCGCGGTGAACGCCGCTCTGGATGCCAACCTTTCGGTGCGGGCGTTGTTCGAGGCGCCGACCATTAGCCTGCTGGTGCCCCGCCTGAACGAGGGAGAGGGCCGGCTTCCGCGGGTGGTGGCCGGGGCGCGGCCGGCGGTGGTGCCGTTGTCCTTTGCCCAGTCCCGGTTGTGGTTCCTCGACCAGCTGCACGGGTCGTCCCCGGTGCACAACATGGCCGTGGCCTTGCGCTTGCGCGGGCGGCTTGATGCCGATGTCCTCGGGACGGCGCTCGCCGACGTGGTGGCCCGGCATGAAAGTCTTCGCACGATCTTCGTCGCGCCCGACGGGACCCCGCAACAAGTGGTCGTCCCGGTCGGGCATTTCGATTTCGGCTGGCACGTCGTCGATGCTGGCGGCTGGCCGGAAGCCCGGTTAGCGGAGGCCGTTGAGCGGGCGGCACGCTACTCGTTCGACCTGACCGTCGAGATTCCTTTGCGGGCAACCCTTTTCCGGGTCGCGGAGGGTGAGCATGTGTTGGTGGCGGTGGCTCATCATATTGCCGCTGATGGGTGGTCGATCACGCCGTTGGTGCGTGATTTGGGGGTGGCGTATGCCAGCCGGTGTGGTGGTGAGGCGCCCGCGTGGGCGCCGCTGGCGGTGCAGTACGTGGATTACACGTTGTGGCAGCGGGCGCGGTTCGGGGATTTGGATGATCCGCGTAGTGCGATCGCGGGGCAGTTGGCGTATTGGCAGGACGCGTTGGCGGGGATGGCGGAGCGGCTGGAGTTGCCGACCGATCGGCCCTATCCCTTGGTGGCCGATTATCGGGGCGCGCGGGTGAGCGTGGAGTGGCCCGCGCAATTGCAACAGCGAGTAAGGGAGCTGGCCGGTGGGCACGGAGCAACCAGTTTCATGGTGGTCCAGGCCGCGTTGGCGGTGGTTTTGGGCAAGCTGGGTGCGACTTCGGATGTGGCGGTGGGTTTTCCGATCGCCGGGCGTCGTGATCCTGCGCTTGATGAGTTGGTCGGATTTTTCGTCAACACGTTGGTCTTGCGCACCGACTTGGCTGGAAATCCGGCCGTGGCTGAGCTCCTGGCACAGGTGCAACAACGCAGCCTGGCCGCCTATGAACACCAGGACGTACCCTTCGAACTCCTCGTCGAGCGGCTACACCCCACCCGAAGCCTCAGCCACCACCCCCTGATCCAGGTCGTCCTCGCCTGGCAGAACCTGCCCTGGCAACACAGCGGGCCCGCCGCGGGACTGGCGCTGGGCGACGTCGAGGTCACCCCGGTGCCGGTGGACACCCATGTCGCGCGGATGGATTTGGTGTTTTCGTTGGCTGAGCGTTGGAGTGAGGATGGTCGGCCCGCCGGGATTGGTGGGGCGGTGGAGTTTCGCACGGATGTGTTCAACACCGCTCGGGTGGAGGCGGTGGTCGCGCAGGTGTATCGGGTGTTGGTGGCCATGGTGGCCGATCCGGGGCGGCGGTTGTCGTCGATCGATGTGCTGGAGGAGTCCGAGCGTGCGCGGCTCGACGAGTTGGGCAATCGGGGGGCGCTGAGCGCTCCGGTGTCGACGGGGTTCTCGATTCCGGGGTTGTTCGGCGCGCAGGTGGGGCGTGCGCCGGAGGCGGTGGCGATCACCGAGGGGGAGCGGTCGTGGACGTATCGGGAGGTTGATGAGTGGTCGACTCGGTTGGGGCGCTTGCTTGTTGAGTATGGTGCCGGGCCGGGGGAGTGTGTGGCGGTGTTGGCCGAGCGGTCGGCTCAGGCCGTGGTGGCGATCCTGGCGGTGCTCAAGGCCGGGGCGGCCTACCTGCCCATCGACCCGGCCCTGCCGGGAGCACGCATCGAATTCATGCTCACCGACGCCGCGCCGATCGCCGCGATCGTCACCCCCGAGTTGCGGGCCCGGCTCGACGGGTTCGACCTCGCCGTCATCGATATCGGCGAGGCCGCCGTCGAGGCGCAATCCAGCGACGGGCTCCCGGCGCCGTCGCCGGAGGACATCGCCTACGTCATCTACACCTCCGGCACCACCGGGGTCCCCAAGGGTGTCGCCGTGCCGCACCGCAACGTCACCCAGCTGCTGGAGTCGGTGAACCGTGAACTGGCGCTGGGTCGGGTGTGGTCGCAATGCCACTCGCTGGCCTTCGACTTCTCGGTCTGGGAGATCTTCGGGTC
>NZ_LZJG01000401.1:0-1248 GCF_001667785.1 Mycobacterium sp. E3247
GAACCGGGTGCGGCGCAACGGCATTCACCGGACCGGACAGCGCTGTGTCCCACAGTGCTCGGTGATACACGTCGACGCGGTCATCCACCTGGCCGGCGAATCGATCGCCGGCCGGTTCACCGAGAGGCATCGAAAAGCGATCCGCGACAGCAGGATTGGGCCGACCCGCTGGCTCGCCGAGGCGCTGGCTCGCACCCCGCGGCGGCCGTCGGTGCTGGTCACCGCTTCGGCGATCGGATACTACGGGTACGACCGGGGTGACGACGTCCTCACCGAGGACAGCGAACGCGGCGATGGCTTTCTCGCCGATGTCGTTGCCGACTGGGAGGCGGCGACCGCGCCCGCGGAACAGGCCGGGGTGCGGGTGGTGCCGGTGCGCACGGGCATCGTGCAGTCCCCGCGCGGCGGCACGCTGAAGCTGATGCGCCCGTTGTTCAGCGCCGGGCTGGGTGGCCGGCTGGGCGACGGCCGGCAATGGCTCTCGTGGATCGGGATCGACGACCTCGTCGACGTGTATCACCGAGCACTGTGGGACACAGCGCTGTCCGGTCCGGTGAATGCCGTTGCGCCGCACCCGGTTCGCAACAGCGAGTACACCGCCACCCTGGCCCACGTCATGCGTCGGCCCGCGGTGTTGCCGGTGCCGTCGCTCGGGCCCCGGGTGCTGCTCGGCGAGCAGGGCGCCCGCGAGCTGGCGTGTGCCAGCCAGCGGGTTGCTCCGCAGAAGCTCACGGCGGCCGGACACCGGTTCCGCCATCCCGAGCTCGAGCAGGCGCTGCGTCACCTGCTCGGGCGCGAGTCCTGATCGGAAGATCTGAGGCAATCGCCTGATCAAGCCCGATCCGCGCTCATAAATGATTCAATTTCTTAATGATCTCAGGAGCGCCGGCCCGGCACGCCCGGCAGGCCGGCGCGGTCGTGCTGGGCATGGTCGCGGTGGCCACGATGGTGCTCGGCCCGCGCCAAGCCCGGGCCGAATCCACCGAGGCGGACAGCGCGACCGACGTCGCCTGCGCGAGCGCGACCCAGGCGGTGCCGACGACATGGTATTTGCCCAGCACGCCGCCCCGGGGACTGGTCTGGCTACAGCACGGCTTCGTCGAGGGCAAAAAGGTCTGGTCGGCGTTCGCCGCCGAGATCGCCGGCACCGGATTCCTCGTCGTGGCCACCACGCTGCCCACCCTCAGCGCCTTCGGTTGCACGGTGGAGCACCTGATCGACAACAGGGGCTTCCTGGACAACATCGCC
>NZ_LZJG01000402.1:0-14168 GCF_001667785.1 Mycobacterium sp. E3247
CCTGCCTCCGCCCGGCCCCGGCGCCGTCTGGCCGAACCAGGCGGCGACCCCGCGCCGTTTCGGTGAGCCGGTCGCCCGGTGGTGGTGGCTGACGGGCGCCGCCGCGATGCTGACGGTCGGGCTATTGGTCGCGGTCATCGTGTACCAGCCGGCCCACCCGGGCGGCGGCACCGTGGCCGCCTCCGCACTCCCGGATGTGCTGCTGACTGCGGAGGAAGCCGCCCACGCTGTCGGCGCCGAAACGTTGTCGGGCGAACCGGTTCAAGACAAGCTGGCCGACACACCCATCGTTGACGAGGACTGCGTGGGTGTGTTGAAAGCGGCCGAGCAGAAGGCGTACGGGAAGACCGGTTGGACTGCGGTTCGGACGCAGGAGCTTGGCGACGCTCCCGCCAAGGGATGGCGGTTAATTCAAGCGGTCGTGTCCTTCCCGGACGCGGACTCTGCGAACAACTTCGTCGGCAACGCCGCGACGGACTGGCAGAGGTGCGCCGATCGCGAGCTCAACACCCGAAACGTCAACAAGGATGATCCCCGCAACGTGTTTTGGAAGACGGGATCGGTGTCGCGGGCCGGCGGCATCCTCGCGATGGACGGGGTTCAAGAGGCTCAGGGCTGGAACTGCCAGCGCGCCCTCAGCGCCCGGAACAACGTCGTCATCGACCTTGATCTCTGCGGACGAAGCGTGTCGGGGTCGGCGGTTCCACAGTTCGTGAACGCAGTCGACAAGAAAATCGACGCCCGGGCCTCGTAGGCGTCGTAGCGGCATTGACCGCACCGGCGGTCGCGGGTGTGCCAACACCGAGCAGCGAGCGGCGGCGCCCACGCTTAGGGATCTCGTGCCCGAGGTGAAGTGATATCGCCGGCGCTATCAAGTTTGTGAATCGCCGATTGGTTCCGAGGAGGCCCAAGCCAGGAGGCTCAGCGCCGCTTAGCCCCACGCTTTTCGCGCACCCGCACGTTGATGCGGATCGGCGAACCCTCGAAACCGAAGGCCTCCCGCAGCCGCCGCTCCAGAAAGCGCCGGTAGCCGGCCTCCAGGAACCCGGTGGTGAACAGCACGAACGTGGGCGGCCGGGCGGTGGCCTGGGTGGCGAACAGGATGCGCGGCTGCTTGCCCCCGCGCACCGGCGGCGGCGTCGCGGCCACCACCTCTTTCAGCCACGCGTTGAGCGGGCCCGTCGGGATGCGTGTGTCCCACGACGCCAACGCAGTCTCCATCGCGGGCACCAGCTTCTGCACAGCGCGACCGGTCCGGGCGGAGATGTTGACCCGTTGCGCCCATCGCAACTGCACCAGCTCGCGGTCGATCTCGCGCTCCAGCAGCTCGCGCCGATCCTCGTCCACCAGATCCCACTTGTTGAAGGCCAGCACCAGCGCCCGCCCAGCCTCGATGACCATCGACAGCACGCGCTGGTCCTGTTCGGTCAGCGGCTCGGAGGCGTCGATCAGCACCACCACCACCTCGGCCGCGTCGATCGCCGAGTGCGTGCGCACCGAGGCATAGAACTCGTGCCCGCTGGCCTGACCGACCTTGCGGCGCAGACCCGCGGTATCGACGAACCGCCATACCTTCCCGCCGAGTTCGATGAGCGAGTCCACCGGGTCCACGGTGGTGCCGGCGACGTCGTGCACCACCGAGCGCTCGTCCCCGGCCAGCTTGTTCAGCAGCGAGCTCTTGCCCACATTCGGCTTGCCCACCAGCGCCACCCGCCGGGGGCCGCCCGGCGCGGGCGCGGCTTCGGACACCTCCGGCAGCGCGGCCAGCACCTCGTCGAGCAGGTCGGCGACGCCGCGGCCGTGGATCGCGCTGATGGCGTGCGGCTCGCCGAGCCCCAGCGACCACAACGCCGCCGCGTCCGCCTCACCCTTCTCGCTGTCAACCTTGTTGGCGGCCAAGAAGACCGGCTTGCCCGAACGCAACAGGATCCGGGCGGCGGCCTCGTCGGCCGCGGTGGCGCCGACCGTGGCGTCGACCACCAGGATCACCGCGTCGGCGGTGCGCATGGCCACCGACGCCTGCTCGGCCACCAGCTGCTGCAGGCCCTTGGCGTCGGGCTCCCACCCCCCGGTGTCCTGCACGACGAACTCGCGGCCGGTCCACAGCGCGTCGTAGGACACGCGGTCGCGGGTCACGCCGGGAATGTCCTGCACCACCGCCTCGCGCCGGCCCAGGATCCGGTTCACCAATGTCGACTTGCCGACGTTGGGCCGCCCGACGATCGCCACGACGGGCGCGGGGCCCGCCTCGGCCTGCTCGTCGAGCTCGGATTCGACCGATTCCCAATCGCTTTCGTCGGTCCAGGTGCCGTCGGAAGTCACCGCACCGCCCCGCTTCGCTGCTCGACCAGTTCCAGCAGGTGATCGATCACCTGCGCCTCGGTCATCTCGCTGGTGTCGACAACCACCGCGTCGTCGGCGGCGCGCAGTGGCGACACCGCCCGGGTGGAGTCCAGATGATCGCGGCGCCGGACGTCGGCCAGCACCGCGTCGTAGTCATCGGTCAGGCCGGCCGCGACGTTCTGGTCGTTGCGGCGCCGCGCGCGGGTTTCGGCCGACGCGGTCAGGAAGATCTTCACCGGGGCGTCGGGCAAAACGACGGTGCCGATATCGCGACCCTCGACGACGACGCTGCCGGGCCCCTCGGCCATCTCACGCTGCAGCCCGACCAGGCGGGCGCGCACGGCGGGGACCGACGACACCGCCGAGACCGCACGGGTCACCTCGTCGCCGCGGATCTCGGCCGAAACATCCTCCCCCGCAAGGAAGTAACGGTCGCCATCGGTGTGATAGTCCACCGACAGCTGCGCCGTCGACCCGATGCGGCCGACGGCCTCGTCGTCTGTCGGGCTGATGCCCGCGCGCAGCACCGCCAGGGTCACCATCCGGTACATCGCCCCGGTGTCCAGGTAGCGAGCACCCAGCGCGCGCGCCAATCCCCTTGACACCGAGGACTTCCCGGTCCCAGCGGGCCCGTCGATGGCGACGACGACGTTCACAGGCCCACCGCCCGGTAGAGCTGCCCGACCTCGCCCTGGCTCAGCGCGCGGATGCTGCCCGGCCGCTGCTTGCCGAGCGACACGGGCCCGATGTCCGTGCGCACCAGCGACTCCACGGGGAAGCCGGCGGCGCCCAGCAGCCGGCGCACGATGCGGTTGCGCCCTTCGTGCAACACCACCCGCACCAGCGTCTTGCCCGGAATGGCGTCCACCACGGCGAATTCGTCGACGCGCGCCGGGCCGTCGTCCAATTCGATTCCCGCCTTCAGTGTCTTTCCCACGCCGCGCGGCACCGTCCCGGTCACCGTTGCCAGGTATGTCTTGGGCACCTCGTGGGAGGGATGCATCAACCGGTGCGCCAGTTCGCCATCGTTGGTCAGCAGGATGAGCCCCTCGGTGTCGGCGTCCAGCCGCCCGACATGGAACAGGTTCTTGTTGCCGCGCACCTTGCGTTCCACCAGGTCGCCGATGCACGGGCGGCCCCGGTCGTCCGACATGGTGGAGTGCATGCCCCGCGGCTTGTTCAGCGCCAGGTACACCAGCGACTCGTCGAGCACCACCCGGGCGCCGTCGACCCGGATCTCCGACGCATCGGGGTCCACGCGGGTGCCCAACTCGGTCACCACCTGCCCGTCGACCTCGACGCGGCCGTCGATGATCAGCTTCTCGGCGGCGCGCCGCGACGCAATTCCGGCCTGCGACAACACCTTTTGCAGGCGGATCCCCTCGGTCTCGACCATCAATCGTGGTCCACGTCGAACGTCAGCGCCTGGTCGGGCGCCTGACCGCCGGCGAGTTTGATGAAACGCGGCTCGCTGTCCAGGGATTCGCTGAGGTCCTCGATCGTGTCGACGTCGGGAAGCAGCGGGGCGATGTCGGGCAGGTCGGCCAGCGACGTCAGCCCCAACCGCTCCAGGAACAGGTCGGTGGTCGCGAAGGTCACGGCGCCGGTGTCGTCGTCCACCCCGGCCTCGGTGATCAGGCCGCGGGCCAACAGCGTCCGCATCACGGCGTCCACGTTGACGCCGCGGACCGCGCTCACCCGCGCCCGGGTCACCGGCTGGCGGTAGGCCACCACGGCCAGGGTCTCCAGCGCGGCGCGGGTCAGCTTGGATCGCGCGCCGTCCAGCAGCAGCTTCTCCACGTACGGCGCGAACCGCGCCCGGGTGTACATCCGCCAGCCCTCGCTGGTCTGGCGCAGGTCGATCCCGCTGTCGCGCTCGGTGAGTTCGTCGGCCATCTGCCGCAGCCGGGAGGCGACCCGGTAGACGGGTTGCCCGGTGGCCGCGCCCAGCGCCTCGGCGGTGACGGGGGTGTCGACCACCAGCAGCAGCGCCTCCAGCACCGACTCGAGTTCCCCGGCGTCCATGGGCGCCGCCTCGGCGATGTCCGGAATGCCGACATCAAGATTGACGTCGGCCTCAGATTCGCTCATCATTCGTCCCGCACTTCTAGCAAGGCTTCGCTGGCCGGAAGTTCCCCGGTCCATGAAATCTGGAGCACACCAAGCGGCTCCGACTGGTCGAATGCTACCGCCCGGCTCCGATACAGCTCGAGCAACGCCAGGAAGCGCCCGACCACCTCGATCGGCGCCTCGCAGTCGGCGACCAGCTCGGAGAACGTGGCCCACCGGCCGCTGCCGTGCGCCTCGAGGATCGCCAGCAGCTTCTTGGCCTGCTCGGGCACCGAGACGGCCACCTCGTGCAGGTGCCCGAGGGCCACCGTCGGCACAGGGCGCGGACTGAACGCGATCGCGGCGATCTGGGCGAACCGGTCGGCGTCGACGCCCAGCATCACCTCCGGCAGCAGTTCGGTGAACCGGTCCTCCAGTGACACGGAGCGCGGGTAGCTGCGCAGCGCGGTGGCCTCCAACTCGGCGAACATCTCCGCGACGTGCTTGAACGCGCGGTACTGCAGCAGCCGGGCGAACAGCAGGTCGCGCACCTCCAGCAGCGCCAGGTCCTCTTCGTCGTCGATCTGCCCGGCCGGCAGCAGCCGGGCGGCCTTGAGGTCCAGCAGGGTCGCGGCGACCACCAGAAACGCGGTGGTCTCCTCCAGGTCCAGCTGGGAGCCGATCTCGCGGGTGTAGGCGATGAAGTCGTCGGTGACCTGATGCAGCGCGACGTCGGTCACGTCGAGGCGGTGGGCGAAGATCAGCTGCAGCAGCAGATCGAACGGACCCTCGAAATTGGTCAGGCGGACTTGAAAACCGTTCTTGGGTGGCGCCTCACCGTTCGCGCTGGCCGTCACGCGCCGAATCGGTCGATGAACTCGCGGGCCAGGGCGCGGTAGGCGATGGCGCCCGTCGAGCGCGGGGCCCAGGTCGTGATGGGTTCACCGGCCACGCTGGTCTCCGGGAACCGGACCGTTCGGGTGATCACGGTGTCGAACACCAGGTCGCCGAACCGTTCCACCACCCGGGCCATTACCTCACGGGAGTTGACCGTGCGCGGGTCGTACCGGGTGAGCAGGATGCCGCTGATCTCCAGCTTCGGATTGAGCCGGTCACGCACCTTGTCGACGGTGTCGGTGAGCAGCGCCAGGCCACGCAGCGAGAAGAACTCGCATTCGGTGGGGATGACCACGCCGTCCGCGCAGGCCAGCCCGTTCACGGTGAGCAACCCGAGCGACGGCTGGCAGTCGATCAGGACGTAGTCGTAGCGATCCAGCACGGGATGCAGCGCCCGGCCCAGAGTCTGTTCGCGGCCCACCTCGTTGACCAGCTGGATTTCGGCGGCGGACAGGTCGATGTTGCTGGGCACCAGGTCCATGTACTTGACCCGGGTCTGCAGCAGCACGTCGTCGATCGACACCCGCGGCTCGACCAGCACGTTGTGGATGGTCTTCTCCAGCTCGTAGTGCGGGACGCCGAGCCCGGCGGACAGCGCACCCTGCGGATCCATGTCCACCAGCAGCACCCGCCGGCCGTATTCGGCGAGCGCGGCGCCCAGGTTGATGGTCGACGTGGTCTTCCCGACACCACCCTTCTGGTTGCACATCGCGACGACCTTGGCCGGGCCGTGCGAGGTGCGCGGCTGCGGTTCCGGGATCGCCCGCGGCGGCCGCCCGGTCAGACCGAGCTCGACGCCGCTATCCGGCTGCTCGGTCATCATGGCGGGGGTGTTCGGGAGGTGAACATCGACCGAAAGTCTAGCGGGTTCGCGGGCGTAAGCCGGGCGACCCGCAGGCAATTCACCAGCCAATTTCGCCGGATTTGCGCTGGTAGCGCGCTTGGCGACGATGATCGTTAACAGCAGTCACACCAGCATCACCGGGGAGGTGGTGGGCGGGTTTCAAACTTGATATCGCGGGCGATATCGCGGCGGCGGTATGGCAGCGAGATTGCCGCGAGGGTTGCGATTCCGGCGCCGCGACGACCGTGGTGGCAATCTCGGCGCCGCCACCCGACGGCCGTCCGAACTACTGTGTCGTCATGGACCTCAAGCGACGGATTCCCCTGCTGCGATGGTCGGTCTGGCGGATGGCGACGGGCGCGCGCAACATCACCACGACGGGCCAGATCGGCGACGGGCGCGAGGCCGCCGCGGTGGACTACGTCCTGCGCAACGCCAGGGCCGGCGACATCGACGACGTGTTGGCCACCATCGACAAGTTCGCCTACCAGAAGTCGATGCTGATCAACGTCGGCGACGAGAAGGGCCAGATCCTCGACGCGGCGGTGCGGCGCGCCAATCCGGCGGTGGCGCTGGAGCTGGGCACCTACGTGGGATACGGCGCGTTGCGCATCGCGCGGGCGGCCCCGAACGCGAAGGTGTATTCGGTCGAACTCGCCGAGGCCAACGCCGCCAACGCGCGGCGGATCTGGGCGCACGCCGGCGTAGCCGACCGCGTGACCTGCGTGGTCGGCACGGTCGGTGACGGCGGGCGCACGCTCGACGCGCTGGCCGACGAGCACGGATTCGCCTCCAATGCCCTCGACTTCGCGTTCCTCGACCACGACAAGGACGCGTACCTGGACGACCTGCACAGCATCATGGCGCGCGGCTGGCTGCGCCCGGGCGCGATCGTGGTCGCCGACAACGTGCGGGTGCCCGGCGCCCCGAAGTACCGCGAGTACATGCGCCGCGAGCAGGGCAAGCAATGGAACACCGTCGAGCACAAGACGCACCTCGAGTACCAGTCGCTGGTGTCCGACCTGGTGCTGGAGTCCGAGTACCTGGGCTGACGGCCGCCGCGCCCTACTGGGCCCGCGGGTGGGCGCCGGCCCACACCTCGCGCAGCGCGTGCACGGTGACCATCGTGTAGATCTGCGTCGTCGTCACCGAGGCGTGTCCCAGCAACTCCTGCACCACCCGCACGTCGGCACCGCCCTCGAGCAGGTGCGTCGCGAACGAGTGCCGCAGCATGTGCGGCGACACCCCCGACGTGATCCCGGCGCGCTCGGCGGCGTCCTGCAGCACCTGCCACGCGCTTTGCCGCGACAACCGCCCGCCGCGCACGTTGAGAAAGATGGCCGGCGTCCCGCGTCCGCGGCGGGCCAGCTCCGGGCGGCCGCGCACCAGATAGGCGTCCAGCGCCTGCACGGCCGGCCGCCCGATGGGCACCAGCCGCTGCTTGCCGCCCTTGCCGCGCAGCAGCACCGACCTGGCCCGGGTGTCGATGTCGTCCACGTCGAGTCCGACGGCCTCCGAGATGCGCGCCCCGGTCGAGTACAGCAGCTCCAGCAGCGCCCGGTTGCGCAGCGTGAGCGGGCCGTCGGACGCGCTGTCGCCGCCCGCGCCCTCCAGCAGCGCCAGCACCTGGTCGATGGTCAGGCTCTTGGGGAGCCGGCGTCCCGGCGTCGGCGGGCGCACCGCGCGCGCCACGTCCAGCTCGGCGAGCCCTTCGGCGGCGGCGAACCGGTGCAGGCCGCGCACCGCGATCAGGGCCCGCGCCGCCGACACCGCCGAGAGCGCCGCGGTCCCCGAGTCCGGGTCGCCGCGGCGCAACGCGACCAGGAACTCGCTGACGTCGTCCTCGCCGACCTTGGCCAGGTCGTGAATTCCACGGTCCGACAGGTGCTTGCTGTAGCGGCGCAGGTCGCGGCGATACGAGCTGAGCGTGTTGGCGGCGACACCCCGCTCGATGGTGAGGTGGTCGAGGTAGCCCTGCAGCTGGGTGTCGAGCGTCAACGCCGTTGTCATCGGGCGGCCTTTCGCGCGACGAACGCCGTCGGTTTGTCGGGCCACGGGCTGTCCACCGGCCGTGGCTCGGCGACGCCTTCGGTCACCGCGTGGGCGGCCAGAATCCCGGCAATGGCAATGGAATTCACGATCTCGCCACTGAATACCCCGCACACCGCGTCGGCGAGGGAGAACCAGCCCATCGTCATGTCCGCTTCCTCGTGATGCGCCTCGGGCCGGGGTGCCTCCGTCAGCTCGGTCGCCAGGTACACCCGTACCGACTCGTCGCTGAAGCCCGGCGCGGAATTCAGGTCGACCAGCACCTGCCAGGTTCCGGCCTGCAGGCCGACCTCCTCTTGGAGCTCACGGACCGCGGTCTCCTGCGGCGGCTCCCCCGCCACATCGAGCAGCCCGGCCGGAAGTTCCCACAACCGCCGGCCGAAGGCGTGGCGGTATTGGTAGACCATCGCGATTTCGTTGTCGGAGTTCAACGCCACGATGGCAACGGCCCCGTAGTGCTCGACGACTTCGCGAATCGCGGTGGCACCGCCGGGCATCCGCACCCGATCACTGCGCAGCGCGAAAATCTTTCCGGTGTACAGCGTTTCGGATGACGCCGTCTCGAAGACGTGCTCAGCCACGGGTCGCGGGTTCGGGTAGCGACTGGCTGACGCCGTCCCGCTGCGGGTTGCCGTTGGAGGCGTGCTCGGGGATCTCCACCGGCAGCAGCTCGCCCGACTGGTAGTCGATGGCCGCCCCGACGAACGCGACGAACAGCGGGTGCGGCCGGGTGGGCCGGCTCTTCAGTTCGGGGTGGGCCTGGGTGCCGACGATGAACGGGTGTACCTCCGGCGGATATTCGACGAACTCCACCAGATGCCCGTCGGGCGAGGTGCCAGAGAACCGCAGGCCGCTCTCGGCGATCTTGTCGCGATAGCTGTTGTTGACCTCGTAGCGGTGCCGGTGGCGCTCGGACACCTGGGTGGTGCCGTAGGCCTGTGCGACGATCGAATCCGTTTGCAACACGGCGGGATACGCGCCCAGCCGCATGGTGCCACCCAGGTCTGCCTGACCGGACACGGCCTCGACCTGGTCGGCCATCGTGGAGATGACGGGATCCGGTGTGTCGGGGTCGAATTCGGCGGAGTTGGCCTGCGTGAGCCCGGCCGAACGCGCCGCCTCGATCACGATGCATTGCAGTCCGAGGCACAGACCCAGCACCGGCAGCCCGCGCGCCCGCGCGTACCGGATGGCGCCGATCTTGCCCTCGATCCCGCGGATGCCGAAGCCGCCCGGGATCAGCACCCCGTGCACGTCGCCCAGCGCCGCCGCCGCGCCCGCCCCGGTCTCGCAGTCGTCGGACGCCACCCACTGCATCTCCACTTTGGCGTGGTGTTTGAAGCCGCCGGCGCGCAACGCCTCGGTGACCGAAAGGTAGGCGTCGGAAAGCTCGACATACTTGCCCACCAAGGCGATTCGCACGGTCTCGTGCGGCTCGTGCACCCTGCGCAGCAGGTCGTCCCACTCGGTCCAGTCGACGTCGCGGAACGGCAGGTTGAGCCGGCGCACCACGAACGCGTCGAGTTCCTCGCGGTGCAGCCGCTTCGGGATGTCGTAGATCGACGGCGCGTCCGGCGTGGAGATGACGCCGTCGATGTCCACGTCACACATCAGCGCAATCTTGTTCTTCAGCGCCTCGGGGACGTCCCGGTCGCAGCGCAGGATCAGCGCGTCCGGGGTGATACCGATGCTGCGCAGCGCCGCCACCGAGTGCTGGGTGGGCTTGGTCTTGAGTTCACCCGAGGGCGCCAGGTACGGCACCAGCGAGACGTGCAGGAAGAAGACGTTCTCGCGCCCCAGGTCGTGGCGGACCTGGCGCGCGGCCTCCAGGAACGGCTGCGATTCGATATCGCCGACCGTGCCGCCGATTTCGGTGATGACCACGTCGGGACGGTTGCCCTGGGCGTCCGGCTGCGCCATCGCCATGATCCGGCGCTTGATCTCGTCGGTGATGTGCGGGATCACCTGCACGGTGTCGCCGAGGTATTCTCCGCGCCGCTCCTTGGCGATGACGGTCGAATACACTTGTCCCGTCGTGACATTCGCCGAGCCGGACAGGTCGCGATCCAGGAACCGTTCATAGTGACCGACATCGAGGTCGGTCTCGGCACCGTCCTCGGTGACGAACACCTCGCCGTGCTGGAACGGGTTCATCGTGCCCGGGTCCACATTGAGGTACGGATCGAGCTTTTGCATCGTCACGTACAACCCGCGGGCCGTCAGCAGCTGGCCGAGGCTGCTCGCGGTAAGACCCTTGCCCAGCGAGGATGCGACGCCCCCGCTGACGAAGAGGTGCTTGGTGGCGGATTGCGGGTGCTTTCGCACAGGCGACCTCCGTGAAGACGGGCAGGGCGTCGAATTTTGCTAGCGAATAACTAGTAGGGCCTGCCGACCCACGGAAACCCACCCTAACACCCACGACCGGAGTGTCGCGTCGAACACGCCCGCTACTGCGGCACCGTGATCGACGTCGCGCCGTGACCGGTGCCGTACTGCCCGGCATGACCGCCGTTGATCAGGTCGTGCAGGCCGAGCACCGCGGTGATGCGGCCCGGCGCGGTGTCGACGTTGTCGACGGTGCTGACCGCGGAGTTGATCTGAGCGTCGGCGCGCGTCACCGCGACGGCCGCGCCGCCGGTCGCCGACCCGTCCCGCCCGGCGAGCAGGGTGCCCGACCCGTGCGGCGCCAACGCGGCGGCGAACCGGGCGACGCTCACACCCCGATTACCGGCGTCCTGCGGCAGAGCGCCGCCGGTGACGAGCAGCGCGGCGTTCGCCGCGCCCATGTGCTCGCTCGGCTGATACGTGATGAACCCCGTGTCGCGCAGCGCCGCCAGCACGGTGTCGCGCTGGGCCTCCTCGACGGGGGGGACCGCGGGGTTGGCGTTGATGAGCAGGGCGATGCCCATCAGGTCACCGGCCTGCGAGCCCTGGTCGACGAGCTTGGTGCTCAGCTGCTGGCCGGCCGGCAGGATCGACGAGTTCACCACGGTCTGCAGCTTCTCCGCGGAGTTGGCCTCGACGAATTCACTCGTCAACGACACGGTTCCGGTCACCGCGCCGCCGGCCTGACCGATGAACTTCGACACCGCGGCCACGTCGTCGTCCTTGGCGTCCGGGGTGCGAAACAGCACCACCGACTTGCCGCCGAGCGTGTCATGCACGATCCGGCCAACCAGTTGTGTGTCGAAGTTATTTGCGGCACTGAGCTTTTCGTTCAGCACGTTCTTCTGGTCGTTGAGCCCGTTGATCTGGGTGTGCAGGTCCCGCTTCTCGTCACGCAGGCTGGACAGCAGGGTGTCGGACAGGAAGCCGGAACCGAGCACGACTCCCACGGCCAACGCCAGGAAGACGGCGGCCAGCGATAACGCGTGTTGGCGAAGCGAGATCATCGTCGACCCTAGGACACTAGGTGGGCGACCCAGAGGGAAAAGTGGTTCCAGTACTCGGTGATCCAGTGCAGCACCACGCCATCGGTGCGTGACACCCACAGCGCGACGATGACGGCGATCAGCATCGTCAGCGCCAGCAGAGCGATGGCCCCCGCCGAGATGTGGTTGCGGTACAGGGTGGCCACGGCCTTGGCGTCCACCACCTTCTCCCCCACCCGAAGCCTGGTCAAGAACGTCGAGGGGTTGCTGTGCGCGCGGGTCCGGTCGAAGAACGTCTCGATGTTGGCGGTGTGGCCCGCGGTAACCAGCAACGCGGCGCCGTGATGATCGGCCAGCAGCAGGGCCAGGTCGATCGCCGAGCCCGCGGCCGGGAACGTCATGGCCCCGACGCCGAGGTCCTGGATGCGTTCCAAACCGGGTGCGTGGCCGTCGGCGTCGGCGGGCAGCACGACCTGGGCGCCGCACTTGAGGGCGTCGGCACTGATCTGGTCGGGATCGCCGACGATGATCTGGGGCCGATACCCGGCCTTGCGCAACACATCCGCGCCGGTGTCGACGCCGATCAGCACCGGTTGGTACTCCTTGATGAACGGCTTGAGCGACTTCAGGTCCTCTTCGGCGCTCGGCTCGTCGGCGACGATGACCACGTGCCGGCGGCGCAGGTCGACGTCGATGTCGGGGATGCCGATGCCGTCGATCAACAACGGGCTCTCACTCTTGATGAACTCAATCGTGTTGCCCGCGAAGGCCTCCAGGTGGGCGGACAGCCCGCTCTTGGCTTCCCGCATCAAGTCGGCGATGTCGTGGTCGGTGCGCTCGGTGCCGCGGACCAGCCTGCGGTCGCCGGAGTACACCCCGCCTTCGTAGAGCCGGATCTTGGCGCCGTCCTTGACCTTCTTGAAGATGTCGGGCCCGGTCTCGTCGATCAGGGTGACCCCGTTGTTGACCAGCACCTCCGGCCCCATGTTGGGATAGCGGCCCGACACCGAGGGCGAGGCGTTGACGACAGCGGCGATATCGGCCTCCACCAGGGCGTCCGCCGTGATGCGGTCCAGATCCAGGACGTCGAGCACCACGATGTCGCCGGGGCACACCCTGCGCAGCAGACGGTCGATGTTCCGGTCCACCCGCGCGGTGCCGACGAGGCCCGGCCGGGCGGTGTTACGGGTAAGCAGCCCTGACATCTTCATGGGGGCGATTCTGTCGGGGATGCCCGGATGAGGCGTGGAGGCGCGCCGTAACATCAGCCTCAGAAGTTATCTAGAGTCCCATTAGTCACAAGCCGATGCCGAGATGGTCTCGAATGTCGACTTGTTGTGCGAAATGAGCCGTTCTGCCCACGACAAGTCGACGCTCGGCCCGGGCCCCTCGAATCAGATCTCGTCGCGCTGGGCCGCGTCGAGCAGTTCGCGGGCATGGGCGCGACCGCTGTCGGACTCGCCCAGGCCGGCCATCATGCGCGCCAATTCGGCGACCCGCTCGTCGTCGATGACCCGGCGCACCACGCTGGTCCCCTTCGGGCCGGCGCCGTGCACCACCAGATGCACATCGGCGTACGCCGCGACCTGCGGCAGGTGCGTGACCACGATGACCTGATGCGTGCGCGCCAACCGCGCCAGCCGCCGCCCGATCTGCACCGCGGCCCGGCCACCGACGCCGGCGTCGACCTCGTCGAACACCATGGTGGTGCCCGCTGCCGAGGCCGCCAGCACCACCTCCAGCGCCAGCATCACCCGGGACAGCTCGCCGCCGGAGGCGCTCTTGGCCAGCGGCAGCTGGTCCATCCCGCGGTGTGCGGCGAAACCGAATTCGACCTGGTCGACGCCGTCCGCGCCGGCCCGGGCCAACTCGCCGGTCGGCAGCGCGAGCGCCGCCGGATCCTCTTTGTCGGTGACCACGTCGTCGCGCACGTCGATGCTGAACTGCGCGTCGGCCATCGCCAGCCCGGACAGCTCGGCGGTGACCTCCTTGGCCAGTCGCTTGGCCGCCTTGCGCCGGATACCGCTGAGATCGACTGCGGCCTGGGCTAATTCACGCGCGAGCTCGTCGACCCGGGCGGCCAGCGCCGTCAGCCCCTCCTCGGAGACGTCGAGTTGGGCCAGCCGTTGCCTTGATTCCTGGGCCCACTGGAGCACCCCGTCGACGTCCGCGGCGTACTTGCGGGTCAGCGTGCGCAGTTCGGCTTGCCGGGTCAGCTTGGCCTCCAGCGCGCTGGCGTCGACCGGCAGCTCGTCCAGAAAGCCGCTCAGTTCGCCGGCCGCGTCGGCGACCACCGTCAGCGCCTCGCCGACCTGCCCGGCCAGCGCCCGCAGCTTTGCGTCGTCGGTGGACTCCAGGGCGGCCTTCGCGCGCCCCAGGCCGTCGGCGGCGCTGTGCCCCGACGCCTCCGCGTCGTCGGGCGCCCCGGAGAGCGCGGCGTGCGCGGTGATCGCCGCCTCCCGCAGGGTGTCCAGTTCGGAGAGCCGCACGATGTCGGCGACCAGCGCGTCGTCCTCGCCCGGTTGCGGGTCGACCGCGTCAATCTCGTTGAGCGCGAAGGTGAGCCGGTCGGACTCCAGCGCGAGTTCGCGCATGCGGTTGCGGCGGTCGGCGAG
>NZ_LZJG01000403.1:0-593 GCF_001667785.1 Mycobacterium sp. E3247
CCGTCGTGGTTGACCGCGCTGCCGGCGATCACGGCCAGGATCTGGTCGCCGTCGCGGCGGGCGTCGTCGACCCGCTTGAGCACCAGCATGCCGCCGCCCTCGGAGCGGGTGTAGCCGTCGGCGTCCGAGGAGAACGACTTGATCCGGCCGTCGGGCGACAACACCTGCCCGATCTCGTCGAAACCGAGCGTCACCACGGGCGTGACCAGCGCGTTGACGCCGCCGGCGACCGCGACGTCGGCTTCCCTGTTGCGCAGCGCTTGGACGGCCTGGTGGATGGCCACCAGCGAGCTCGAGCACGCGGTGTCGACCGCGACCGACGGGCCGCGGAAGTCGTAGAAGTAGGAGACCCGGTTGGCGATGATCGACGTCGCGGTGCCGGTGATCGCGTACGGGTGCGCGACCGTCGGGTCGGACACCGCCAGGAAGCTGTAGTCGTTGTTGGAGACGCCGACGTAGACGCCGACGGACTCGCCACGCAGGCTGGACGCCGGGATGCGGGCGTGTTCGAGCGCCTCCCAGGTGAGCTCCAGCGCCATCCGCTGCTGCGGGTCGATGTTGTCGGCCTCGGTCTTGGCGACCGCGAAGAACTC
>NZ_LZJG01000404.1:0-1509 GCF_001667785.1 Mycobacterium sp. E3247
TTCTCGATGCGGCTGCGCAGACCGTCCACATCGAGCACCCGCTCCACCGTGGTCAGGGTGGAGTCAAGGGCGGCGATATCGGCTTGACGGTCGGGTTCCACAGCCGACAACGTTACCGGGGCCCGCCGGGCACCTCGTCTCCCGGCGAGTGCCCCGCCCACGACCAGCGGTCATGCGTTTAGCATCGAATCACGATCATGTGCGCCCCGCACTGCGCGCCGACAGCCCCCGCGCTCACCGGGCACGAATAGAAGGTCGAGTATGCGCCCATACCACGTTGCAATCGTCGGCTCCGGACCGTCGGGATTCTTCGCCGCGTCAGCCCTGCTCAAGGCGGCCGACGCGGCCGAGGACCTCGATATGGCCGTCGACATGCTGGAAATGCTGCCCACCCCGTGGGGGCTGGTGCGCTCCGGCGTCGCGCCCGACCACCCGAAGATCAAGTCGATCAGCAAGCAGTTCGAAAAGACCGCCGAGGATCCGCGCTTCCGATTCTTCGGCAACGTCGTGGTCGGTGAGCACGTGCTGCCCGGTGAGCTCACCGAACGCTACGACGCCGTGGTCTACGCCGTCGGGGCGCAGTCCGACCGGTCGCTGAAGATTCCCGGCGAGGACCTGCCCGGCAGCATGGCCGCCGTCGAATTCGTGGGTTGGTACAACGCGCACCCGCACTTCCAAGAACCCGGCCCGGACCTGTCGGGCGCCCGGGCCGTCGTCGTCGGCAACGGCAACGTCGCCCTGGACGTCGCGCGCATCCTGGTGACCGATCCCGATGTGCTCGCACGCACCGACATCGCCGACCACGCCCTGGATTCGCTGCGGCCGTGTGGTGTGGAGGAAGTGGTGGTGATCGGGCGACGCGGGCCGCTGCAGACCGCGTTCACCACGCTGGAGTTGCGCGAGCTGGCGGATCTGGAGGGCGTCGACGTGATCGTCGATCCAGCGCAGCTGGAGGGCATCACAGCTGACGACGAGGCCGCCGCGGACAAGACGACGAAGCTGAACATCAAGGTGTTGCGCGATTACGCCGGGCGCGCGCCACGGCCCGGCCATCGTCGAATCGTGTTCCGGTTCATGACTTCGCCGATCGAGATCAAGGGCGACGGCAAAGTGGAGAGCATCGTGCTGGGCCGCAACGAACTGGTCAACGACGACAGCGGCCGGGTGTCCGCAAAGGACACCGGCGAGCGCGAGGAACTGCCGGTTCAGCTGGTGGTGCGGTCGGTCGGCTACCGAGGTATGCCCACGCCGGGACTGCCGTTCGACGACAAGACCGCGACCATCCCCAATACCGCCGGCCGGGTGGAGGGAAGCCGCAACGAATACGTCGCCGGATGGATCAAGCGCGGCCCGACGGGTGTCATCGGCACGAATAAGAAGGACTCCCAGGAGACGGTCGACACCCTGCTGGCCGATCTGGACCGCGCTAAAGCCGGCGACCTGGCGGACTTCCCCGAGGACCACGCCGACAAGCTGGCCGAGTGGCTGGCCTCACGCCAGCCGAAGCTG
>NZ_LZJG01000405.1:0-1725 GCF_001667785.1 Mycobacterium sp. E3247
CGAGACCATGGTGCTCGTCACCGACAAGGTCGAGGCGACGCTGCGCTGGGCCGGCAATTCGATGACCACCAACGGTGTTTCGGTCAATCGCAGCATCACGGTGATCTCCGTCGTCCGCCAAGGATCCAGCGCGCGGATCGGCACCATGGTCTCGCTGGCGCCACCGAGCTTGGCGGCCTCCTCCAAAACGAGGTTGACGACGTGCTGCGGGGTGATCATCGGCCGCCCTCGGTCCGGGTGTTGAGCACGTTTACGCCGCGGAACAACGCCGACGGGCAGCCGTGGCTGACCGGGGCGATCTGGCCGGGCTGCGCCTTGCCGCAGTTGAAGGCGCCCCCCAGCCGCCACGTCGACGGGCCGCCCACGGCCTCCATGGAGTTCCAGAACTCGGTGGTGGTGGCCTGGTAGGCGACGTCTCGCAATTGGCCGTCCAGCCGGCCGTCGCGGATGCGGAAGAACCGTTGACCGGTGAACTGAAAGTTGTAGCGCTGCATGTCGATCGACCACGACTTGTCGCCGATGATGTAGATGCCGTCCTCGACGCGGCCGATCAGGTCGGCGGTGCTGACGTCCTCGCGGGCGGGCTGCAGCGACACGTTGGCCATCCGCTGAATCGGCACGTGATGCGGGGAGTCGGCATACGAGCACCCGTTGGACCGCGGCTGCCCCAGACGCGGAGCGAACACCCGGTCAAGTTGATAGCCGACGAACACCCCGTCGCGCACCAGGTCCCAGCTTTGCGCCGCCACCCCTTCGTCGTCGTAGCCGATGGTGGCCAACCCGTGCTGGACGGTGCGGTCGGCGGTCACGTTCATCACCGGGGAGCCGTACCGCATGCTGCCGAGTTTGTCCGGCGTGGCGAACGACGTTCCGGCGTAGGCGGCCTCGTAGCCGATGGCGCGGTCGTATTCGGTTGCGTGGCCGATGGATTCGTGAATCGTGAGCCACAGGTTGGTGGGGTCGATCACCAGGTCTGTGCGGCCCGCGGTGACGCTGGGCGCTTTGACCTTTTCGGCCAGCAGCGACGGCAGCTGTGCGAGCTCGTCGGTCCAGTTCCACACGTCGTCGCCGGTCAGCACTTCCCAGCCGCGTCCCATCGGCGGCGCCAGCGTGCGCATCGAGTCGAAACTGCCCGCGGCGGGGTCGACGGTCACCGCCTCCAGCGACGGCTGCACCCGGACCCGCTGCTGGGTGATCGACGACCCGAAGGTGTCGGCGTAGAACGTCTGCTCCTTGACGGCCGTGAGAACCGCCGACACGTGGTCGACGCCGTCGGCGCTGAGCAACCGGCCGGAGTATTCCTCGAGCACGCCGATCTTGTCGGTCGCCGGGATGCTGAACGGGTCGATCCGGTAGCCCGAAACCCAGGTGGCATCGGCATACACCGGCTCGGGCGCCAATTCCACGCGCTCACTGTTCAGCGTCGCCAGGGTGGTGGCGACCTGCACGGCGCGCCGCGCGGTCTCGGCGGCCACCGAGGGCGCCAGCTCCGCGTGCGAGGCGAATCCCCACGTGCCGTCGACGATCACCCGCACCGCCAGCCCCACCTCGCGATTGACCACCGCCGTCTCCAGTTCGCCGTCGCGCAGCTGGATGATCTCGGTCACGACGCGGTGAACCCGCAGGTCGGCGTAGCTGGCGCCGGCCGCGGTGGCCGCCGACAGCGCGGCGTCGGCCAGCTGGTGGCGCGGCAGGTTGAGGAAGTCGGCATCGATCCCCCGGTTC
>NZ_LZJG01000406.1:0-516 GCF_001667785.1 Mycobacterium sp. E3247
CGCCTCTGCCAACCAGGCCGCTAGGGGCAGATCGTGTGAGTATCCGAGTGACCCGTGAATCTGCAGGGCGGTGTCGACGACATCGATGAGCATGTTGGCAATGTAAGTCTTGGCGATGGAATTCGCGATCCGCAAGTCGAGCCCGCGTTCCATCTTGTAAGCCAGGTGCAGGATCATCAGCCGGGTGACGTAAAGCTTCTCGGCGCAGTCGGAGAGCATCCACTGGATTCCCTGACGATCAGCCACCCGTTTGCCGAAGGTGACTCTTTCACATGCCCGCGCGGCCGCCATGTCAAGCGCTGCTTGGGCTTTCGCGATGCTCCACATCCCGTGCCGGAGCCGGCCGTATCCGAGCCGATGCTGCCCCATCGCAAAGCCCTCGCCACGGCCGCCGAGAATGTTCTCGTCGGGGACCACTAGGTCGCGGATGCGGACTTCCGCGTGACCCATGGTCACCTCACCGTGGAAGGCCGGCACGTCGGTCTCTCCCATAACCGGAATGTTGCGGATGATCTC
>NZ_LZJG01000407.1:0-1001 GCF_001667785.1 Mycobacterium sp. E3247
CCCGGCGGGTGCTGTTGGAGGGGTGGGAGAAGTTCCACGAGCCCGTCGACCGCATCGTCTCGATCGGCGCCTTCGAGGCTTTCAAGATGGAGCGGTACGCCGCGTTCTTCGAACGCGCCCACAACATTCTTCCCGACGACGGCCGCATGTTATTGCATACCATTTTGACCTACACCCAGAAACAGCAGTACGAACGCGGCGTCCCCATCACGATGAATGATCTTCGATTCGCGCGATTCATTGGCACTGAAATTTTCCCGGGCGGACAATTGCCGGCGCAGGAAGACATCTTCAGGTTCGCCGGCGAAGCGGGGTTTTCCGTGCAGCAGGTCCAATTGCTGCAGGAGCACTACGAGCGCACACTCAATATCTGGGCGGCCAACCTGGAGGCCAACCGCAAGCAGGCGGTCGAGCTGCAGTCCGAAGAGGTCTACGGCAAGTACATGCACTACCTGACCGGCTGTGAGAACTTCTTCCGCAAGGGCATCAGCAATGTCGGGCAGTTCACCCTCGTGAAGTAGGTGGCGAGGGGCCGGGGACCGCTACTTTTCCAGCGTGAACTGGTCGACGTCCGTGTAACCCTGGCGGAACAGCTTCGCGCAGCCGGTCAGGTACTTCATGTAGCGGTCGTAGACCTCTTGCGACTGGATGGCGACGGCCTGCTCGCGATTGGCCTCGAGGGCGGCAGCCCAGGTCTCCAGGGTCCTCGCGTAGTGCAGCTGCAGCGAGTGGACCCGGGTCAGCTCGAAGCCGGCCGTGACCGCGTACTCGCCGACGGTCTGCGGTGTCGGCAGCCACCCGCCGGGGAAGATCTCGGTCAAGATGAACTGCGAGAAGTGCACGATCTCGTGGGTCAGCTTCATGCCCCGCGCCCGGGCGTCTTTGAAGGACGGGCGAACGATGGTGTGCAGCAACATCACCCCGTCGGACGGCAGCGCCTGGTAGGCCATCTTGAAGAAGCGCCCGTAGCGCTGGCGGCCGAAGTGCTCGAAGGCGCCGAT
>NZ_LZJG01000408.1:0-6206 GCF_001667785.1 Mycobacterium sp. E3247
CCCGGGGGCGGTTCGGAGGGTGGCGGATCCGAGGCGGCGCCGCAGGCGCCGAGCCAGCCGGAGCCGCAGGCCGAGTCCGCCCCGCCGGCCCAACCGGAGCCCGAGGCGCCGGCCCAGCCGGAGCCCGAGGCGCCGGCGCCGGCCCAGCCGGAGCCCGAACCCGAGCCCGCCCAGCAGAGTTCCGGTGGCGGCGACGCGACCCCGGTGTTGATGCCCGAGCTCGGCGAGTCGGTTACCGAGGGCACGGTCACCCGCTGGCTGAAGAAGGTCGGCGACTCGGTCGGAGTTGACGACGCGCTGGTGGAGGTGTCGACCGACAAGGTGGACACGGAGATCCCCTCCCCGGTCGCCGGCGTCCTGATCAGCATCACCGCCGAAGAGGACGCCACCGTCCCGGTCGGCGGGGAGCTGGCACGGATCGGCAGCGGTTCGCAGGCCGCGTCCGCTCCCACCGCGCCGCCCGCTCCCAAACCGGAACCCAAGCCGGAGCCCGCACCCGAACCACCCAAGGCCGAGGCGAAGCCCGCACCCCAGCCGGTTTCGCAGCCCGAGCCGGCGCCGAAACCTCAACCGGCGCAGGCACAACCGGCCGCCGAGTCCGGCGGCGCCGGCACGAACGGCGCGCCGTACGTGACCCCGCTGGTGCGCAAGCTGGCCACCGAGCACGACATCGACCTGGCCGGGATCACCGGCACCGGTGTCGGTGGCCGCATCCGCAAGCAAGACGTGCTCGCCGCGGCGGAGGAAAAGCAACGCCAGAAGCAGCAGGCCCAGAAGGCGCCTGCACCGGCGGCGCCTGCGGTTGACGGCAAGGCCGCCCCGGCCCCGGCGGCAGCGCCGACGCCCGCTCCGGCGCTGGCGCACCTGCGCGGCACCACGCAGAAGGCCAGCCGGATCCGCCAGCTCACCGCCAAGAAGACGCGCGAATCGCTGCAGGCCACCGCGCAGCTCACCCAGACGCACGAGGTCGACATGACCCGGATCGTCGGGCTGCGGGCCAGGGCGAAGTCGGCGTTCGCCGAGCGCGAGGGGGTCAATCTGACCTTCCTGCCGTTCATCGCCCGGGCGGTGATCGACGCGCTGAAGGTCCACCCCAACATCAACGCGAGCTACGACGAAGACTCCAAGGAGATCACCTACTACGACGCCGAGCACCTCGGCGTCACCGTCGACACCGACCAGGGCCTGCTCTCCCCCGTCGTCCACAACGCCGGCGACCTCTCGCTCGCCGGGCTCGCCCGGGCGATCGCCGACATCGCCGCGCGCGCCCGGTCGGGCGACCTCAAACCCGACGAGCTGTCCGGTGGCACCTTCACCATCACCAACATCGGCAGCCAGGGGGCGTTGTTCGACACCCCGATCCTGGTTCCGCCGCAGGCCGCCATGCTGGGCACGGGCGCCATCGTGAAGCGGCCCCGGGTGATCGTCGACGAGTTCGGCAACGAGTCCATCGGCGTCCGCTCCATCTGCTACCTCCCGCTGACCTATGACCATCGGCTCATCGACGGCGCGGACGCCGGACGCTTCCTCACCACGATCAAGAACCGGCTGGAAGAGGGCGCGTTCGAGGCCGACTTGGGTCTTTAGGAGGGCTGCCGAACCGTGGCCAAGCCCGTCATCGCCATAGCGGGGTCGTCCGGGCTGATCGGATCCGCCTTGACCGCGGCGCTGCGTGCGGCCGACCACCGGGTGCTGCGGATCGTGCGCCGGGCGCCGTCGAATTCCGACGAGTTGCACTGGAACCCCGAGAGCGGCGAATTCGACGTCGACGCGATCGGCGACGTCGACGCCGTCGTCAATCTGTGCGGCGTCAACGTCGGCCAGCGGCGCTGGTCGGGCGCCTTCAAGCAGAGCCTGCGGGACAGCCGCATCGCCCCCACCGAAGTCCTGGCGCACGCCGTGGCCGAGGCCGGGGTGCCGACCCTGGTCAACGCCAGCGCGGTGGGCTACTACGGGGACACCAAGGACCACGTGGTCGACGAAAACGACCGGGCGGGAAAGGGTTTCCTCGCCCAGCTGTGCGAGGACTGGGAAGCCGCCACGCTGCCGGCTCAGTACGGCGGCGCCCGCGTGGTGCTGGCCCGCACCGGGTTGGTCTTCTCCCCCGCCGGCGGTGCGTTGGGGCGGTTGCGGCCGTTGTTCCGGACGGGTCTGGGAGCCCGGCTGGGCAGCGGCCGTCAATACATGTCCTGGATCACGCTGGAAGACGAGGTGCGAGCGCTGCTGTTCGCCATCTCCAACCCGGCGTTGTCCGGTCCGGTGAACATGACCGGGCCCGCCCCGGTCACCAATGCCGAATTCACCACCGCGTTCGGCCGGGCGGTGAACCGACCGACCCCCTTGATGTTGCCGGGCTTCGCGGTGCGGGCCGCGCTCGGCGAGTTCGCCGACGAGGGTGTGCTCATCGGCCAGCGCGCCATCCCGTCGGCGTTGGAGCGGGCGGGTTTTCAGTTCCACCACAACACGATTGGCGAGGCGCTCGGCTACGCCACCGCCCGGCGCGACCACGACTAGGCGATCGCGAGCGCGGCGAAGCCGGGCGAAGCGGGTCGCCGTCATCAGGTCTAGCGGCGATCGCGAGCGCGGCGAAGCCGGGTCCCGACCCGCGGGAGGATCGCCCGGCGAGTACCGTCGCGAACGTGATCGATTCCATCCGGTCCAGCCGGGAGGCGATCGACGTTCGCCAGCTCGGAACCGTCGATTACCGCACCGCGTGGCAGCTGCAGCGTGAGCTGGCCGACGCCAGGGTCGCCGGCGGCAGCGACACCCTGCTGCTGCTCGAGCACCCGCCGGTCTACACCGCCGGGCGGCGCACCGAGCCGCACGAGCGTCCGCTGAACGGCACCCCCGTCGTCGACACCGACCGCGGCGGCAAGATCACCTGGCACGGGCCGGGGCAACTGGTCGGCTATCCGATCATCGGCCTGGGCGAACCACTCGACGTGGTCAACTACGTTCGGCGCCTCGAGGAGGCGCTGATCAAGGTGTGCGGCGACCTGGGGCTGGAGACGTGTCGGGTGCACGGCCGGTCCGGGGTGTGGGTGCCGGGCGACCGATCCTCCCGAGGCCGGCCCGACCGCAAGGTCGCGGCCATCGGCGTCCGGGTGTCGCGCGCGACCACGCTGCACGGGTTCGCGCTCAACTGCGACTGCGACCTGGGCGCCTTCACCACGATCGTGCCGTGCGGCATCAGCGACGCCGGCGTGACGTCGTTGTCGGCCGAGCTGGGCCGCCCGGTGCTGGTCGACGACGTCCGCGCCGCCGTCGCCGACGCCGTCAGCGACGCCCTCGACGGCGCCCTACCGGTCCGGGAACACCCCGGCACCCGCGTAGCATCGGCCATGTGACTGTCGCACCCGAAGGACGCAAGCTGCTGCGCCTCGAGGTCCGCAACGCGCAAACCCCGATCGAGCGCAAGCCGCCGTGGATCAAGGTCCGCGCCCGGATGGGCCCCGAGTACACCCAGCTCAAGGGCCTGGTCCGGCGCGAGGGGCTGCACACGGTCTGCGAAGAGGCCGGCTGCCCCAACATCTTCGAGTGCTGGGAGGACCGGGAAGCCACTTTCCTCATCGGCGGTGACCAGTGCACCCGCCGCTGCGACTTCTGCCAGATCGACACCGGGAAGCCCGCCGCGCTGGACCGCGACGAGCCCAGGCGCGTCGCCGACAGCGTGCGGACCATGGGACTGCGTTACGCCACCATCACCGGGGTGGCCCGCGACGACCTGCCCGACGGCGGGGCCTGGTTGTACGCCGAGACCGTGCGCGCGATCAAAGAGCTCAACCCGTCGACCGGCGTCGAGTTGTTGATCCCCGACTTCAACGGCGAGCCCGCGCGCCTCGCCGAGGTGTTCGGATCGCGCCCGGAGGTGTTGGCGCACAACGTCGAAACCGTGCCGCGCATCTTCAAACGGATCCGGCCGGCCTTCACCTACCAGCGCAGCCTGGACGTCATCACCGCGGCGCGCGACGCCGGGCTGGTCACCAAGAGCAATCTCATCCTCGGCCTCGGCGAAACCCCCGACGAGGTGCGCACCGCCCTCGCCGACCTCCGGGGGGCCGGCTGCGACATCGTCACCGTCACCCAATACCTGCGTCCGTCGACGCGTCACCACCCGGTCGAGCGCTGGGTGCGGCCGGAGGAGTTCGTCGAGTTCGCCCGGCACGCCGAGGGTCTGGGGTTCGCCGGGGTGCTGGCCGGGCCGCTGGTCCGGTCGTCCTACCGGGCGGGCCGGCTGTACGAGCAGGCCGCGCGCACCCGCCCCTGAGAAGGCCCCGCCGCCGTAGGCGCAGTTGTCCGCGATCCCGGTACGTATTCTTTGACTATGGCTAAACCCCGCACCGCCGCTGAGAACAAGGCCGCCCGGGCGCAGGCGCAGGCCGCGCGCAAGGCCGCGGCGAAGGAGCGCCGCGCCCAGTTGTGGCAGGCGTTCAATTTGCAGCGCCGCGAGGACAAGCGGCTGCTGCCCTACATGATCGGTGTCTTCGTGCTGATCGTGGCCATCTCGGTGGCCGTCGGCGTGTGGGCCGGCGGGCTGACGATGATCACCTTGATCCCGCTGGGCGTGGTGCTGGGCGCGCTGGCGGCCTTCATCGTTTTCGGCCGCCGCGCCCAGAAGAGCGTCTACAGCAAGGCCGAGGGCCAAACCGGCGCGGCCGCATGGGCTTTGGACAACCTTCGGGGCAAGTGGCGGGTGACACCCGGGGTCGCGGCGACCGGCCACCTGGACGCGGTCCACCGGGTCATCGGCCGGCCGGGCGTCATCTTGGTGGCCGAAGGTTCGTCGTCCCGCGTCCGCCCGCTGCTGGCCCAGGAGAAGAAGCGCACCGCGCGGCTGATCGGCGATGTGCCGATCTACGACCTCGTCGTCGGCAACGGCGACGACGAGATTCCGCTGTCCAAGCTGGAGCGCCACCTCAACCGGCTGCCGGCCAACATCACGGCCAAGCAGATGGACACGTTGGAGTCCCGCCTGGCGGCGCTGGGGACGCGTGCCGGCGCCGCCGTCCTGCCCAAGGGGCCGCTGCCCAACGCCGGCAAGATGCGCGGTGTGCAGCGCAGCGTGCGGCGGAAGTAACGCGGCGAAGCCGGGCGCCGGGGGCCGCCGCCATTGACCTCAGCGGCGATCCCAAGCGCGGCGAAGCGGGCGCCGGGGGTGCCGCCATTGACCTCAACGGCGCACGACCGCCGTTGCGGTCAGCCGGTCCTGCAGGCCGCGACCGTCCCAGTCGGTGAACAACGCGGGGACGACGGTGCCGACGAGCACGCCCCGCACCACCGCCCGGATGATCCCGACCGACGGGTGACCATCGACCGTCACCACCTGCAGGCCCAGCACCAGCTGGCCGGGGGTGAAGCTGAACAGCCGCACCGAGACGACGCCGAGCACGAACCAGACGGCCAGCACCGCCGTCGCCAACGTGTGTTCGGAGAACACACCGAAGCGCATGGCCAGCGCCGCCAGACCGTAGGAGATCAGCCAGTCGATCATCAGCGCGCCCAGCCGGCGTCCCATCGGGGCCAGGGAGCCCGGTCCGCTTTCCGGCAGGCCCAGCCTCTCGCCGGGGTAGGCGGAGCGCGGTTCCGGCGTCATCGGCGCAGACCGGCGTTCGGCTCCCCCGTCCGCGCGGTGCGCAACGGACAGAGAACGCTGCGCCGGGCTGCCGGAACGGATACGATCTTGCGATCCATGGCCCCACAATAGAACCCGCCGCCGACCCCACCTGTTCGGTGGACGACATCGGTCGCGTAACCTGCGCGCAACACGGGGTTGACTGGCGGGCAACATCTGCTCCATAGCGTCAGGCCGCGGATCTCACCAAGTAAAGGAGCATCTCTGTGACGGAAACGACGCCCGACGACGTCTTCAAACTCGTCAAGGACGAGAACGTCGAGTTTGTCGACGTCCGGTTCTGTGACCTGCCGGGCATCATGCAGCACTTCACGATTCCGGTTTCGTTTTTCGATGAGAGCGTCTTCGAGGACGGCCTGGCCTTCGACGGCTCGTCGATTCGCGGATTCCAGTCCATCCACGAATCCGACATGCTGCTCCTTCCCGACCCCGCGACGGCGCAGATCGACCTGTTCACCGAACACAAGACGCTGAACCTGAACTTCTTCGTGCACGACCCGTTCACCCTCGAGCCGTACTCGCGCGACCCGCGCAACATCGCCCGCAAGGCGGAGAACTACCTGATCAGCACCGG
>NZ_LZJG01000409.1:0-800 GCF_001667785.1 Mycobacterium sp. E3247
TACTCCTCCCGGATCCTGCACAAAGTATTCCGATTCTCCCGGGTCTATCCGGGGATCTTCTCCGACATCTTGTCCAGAACTGTCGCGGTGGCCGGAGCGCCATTGCCGTATTGGCACACCTGCGCGTAGATCACCACATTGTTCTTTGCCCGCGCCTCGCTGGCGCAGACCCAGCCGGTGATCTGCCCGTCCTCCAGTTCCGTTCCCGTCCACCGCACTCCCGTATCGGTCGCGTCGGTCTTCTGGAATCTCCATCGATATTTGCCGCTCAGGTGGATGACGGCATTGCTGCACGCATCGAGACGCTTGGCAAAAGCGTCGCCAAGCAACACCGTCGCTGCTTTGGAATCGACAACCGTCGCAACGGCTTGACGGACCGCATGCTCGTACGTGTCCTTGTCCTCTTTGTAGAGATTGCTCCGCCACGCGGTGTAAGCCACCCCCACCGAGTACGTGTCCGGCGCGATCAGCGGCTCGCACTGCGGGTTACCCTCGTCGACGAAGGCGGCCACGGGCGGGGAGGTCGCGCCGGGCGGAGGTTTGGACGCCCAGTTTAGTTTCGCACCGACAATCTCGTTAATCAGGTCTGGCGCCAAGATCAGCGAATCGATGGCGTCGGCGAGGGTGCGACCGAGGTGGCGTTGTGGCCGCCGCCCTGCCCGCCGCCACACCCAACCGCCAACGCGACCACTACAGCCCCGAGCGCCGAAACAATGAAACGAATCCTCATTTCGTCTCCTTGCCAAACGGACGAAATCCGCATCTGTTGGTCGAAGAATAGGAGCAGTGCGAGAAACGCG
>NZ_LZJG01000410.1:0-709 GCF_001667785.1 Mycobacterium sp. E3247
AGGGCTGGGAGAAGTTCGACGAGCCGGTCGACCGCATCGTCACCATCGGCGCCTTCGAGCACTTCGGCCGCCAGCGCTGGGGCCACTTCTTCAAGATGGCTTACCGGGTGCTGCCGGCCGAGGGCGTCATGATGCTGCACACCATCACGCGTCCCACCTTCAAAGAGGCCAGGGCGCAGGGCAATCCGCTGACCCACGAAGTGGTTCACTTCACCCAGTTCATCCTGGCGGAGATCTTCCCGGGCGGCTGGCTGCCGACGATCCCGTCGGTCGAGGAGCACGCGGAGGAGGCCGGCTTCAAGATCACGCGCACCCAGTCGCTGCGGCTCCACTACGCGAGGACCCTGGAAACGTGGGCCACCGCCCTCGAGGCCAACCGGGAAAAGGCGATCGCGATCCAGTCCCAAGAGGTCTACGACCGCTATATGCACTATTTGACCGGGTGCGAGAACTTCTTCCTCAAGGGCATCAGCAACGTCGGCCAGTTCACCCTGGCCAAGTAGCGTCTGGCGCGACCGCCCGGTTACTTCTCACACGTGAACTGGTTGACGTCGGTGTAGCCCTGGCGGAACAGCTTGGCGCAGCCGGTCAGGTACTTCATGTAGCGCTCGTAGACCTCTAGGGACTGGGTGGCGATCGCCTCGTCGCGGTTGGCCTCGAGGGCGGTGGCCCACGTTTCCAGGGTCCTCGCGTAGTGGAGCCGCAGCGA
>NZ_LZJG01000411.1:0-800 GCF_001667785.1 Mycobacterium sp. E3247
CGCGTTTCTCGCACTGCTCCTATTCTTCGACCAACAGATGCGGATTTCGTCCGTTTGGCAAGGAGACGAAATGAGGATTCGTTTCATTGTTTCGGCGCTCGGGGCTGTAGTGGTCGCGTTGGCGGTTGGGTGTGGCGGCGGGCAGGGCGGCGGCCACAACGCCACCTCGGTCGCACCCTCGCCGACGCCATCGATTCGCTGATCTTGGCGCCAGACCTGATTAACGAGATTGTCGGTGCGAAACTAAACTGGGCGTCCAAACCTCCGCCCGGCGCGACCTCCCCGCCCGTGGCCGCCTTCGTCGACGAGGGTAACCCGCAGTGCGAGCCGCTGATCGCGCCGGACACGTACTCGGTGGGGGTGGCTTACACCGCGTGGCGGAGCAATCTCTACAAAGAGGACAAGGACACGTACGAGCATGCGGTCCGTCAAGCCGTTGCGACGGTTGTCGATTCCAAAGCAGCGACGGTGTTGCTTGGCGACGCTTTTGCCAAGCGTCTCGATGCGTGCAGCAATGCCGTCATCCACCTGAGCGGCAAATATCGATGGAGATTCCAGAAGACCGACGCGACCGATACGGGAGTGCGGTGGACGGGAACGGAACTGGAGGACGGGCAGATCACCGGCTGGGTCTGCGCCAGCGAGGCGCGGGCAAAGAACAATGTGGTGATCTACGCGCAGGTGTGCCAATGGGGCAACGGCGCTCCGGCCGCAGCGACGATCCTGGACAAGATGTCGGAGAAGATCCCCGGATAGACCCGGGAGAATCGGAATACTTTGTGCAGGATCCGGGAGGAGTA
>NZ_LZJG01000412.1:0-4156 GCF_001667785.1 Mycobacterium sp. E3247
GGCGCACCGACGGGGCCCAGTGCAGCTGGAAGCTGGACAGCTCGACGGCCAGCAGATCGGCCGGCGCCTGCAGGACGTCCAGGACCGGATCGCCGATGTTGCCGCACAACACGCTGCGCCGGCCCGCGGCGGTCAGCATGGCGTGCAGCATCGACGTCGTGGTCGTCTTGCCGTTCGTGCCGGTCACCACCAGCCAGCGGCGCGGTGGCCCGTAGTGGCCCGCGGCGTCGAGCCGCCAGGCCAGCTCCACGTCGCCCCAGATGGGCACGCCCGCCGTCGCGGCGGCGGCCAGCAGTGGCGTGTCCGGCGAGAACCCGGGACTGGTGACCACCAGGGCGTACTCGGCAAGGCGCTGCGCGGACGTCGACGTCGCCACCGTCGCCACGCCGCTCTCGGCGTAGCGCCGCAGCGTGGCGGGATCGTCGTCGCACAGGGTCGGCGCGGCGCCGAACCGGGCCAGGGCCGCCAGCACCGCCTTGCCGGTCACGCCGCCGCCGGCCACGAGCACCGGCGCGCCCGGCACCAGGGGCTCGAGCCCGGCCACGTCAGGCACCGATCGCGCCCAGCCACTCACCGTAGAAAAGGGCCACGCCCAGACCGCAGGTGATGGCCGTGAGGAGCCAGAAGCGGATGATCACCGTGGTTTCGGCCCAGCCGGCCAACTCGAAATGGTGGTGGAAGGGCGCCATCCGGAACACCCGGCGCCCGGTGGTCCGGAAGGCCAGGATCTGCAGCACCACGGAGGTGACCTCGGCGACGAACAGCGACCCCAGCACCACGGCGAGGATCTCGGTGCGGCTGGTGACCGACAGGCCCGCGATGATGCCGCCCAGCGCCAGTGATCCGGTGTCGCCCATGAAAATCTTTGCGGGAGCGGCATTCCACCACAGGAAGCCGATGCAGGCGCCCGCGGTGGCGGCCGCGACGAGCGCCAGGTCCAGCGGGTCGCGGACGTTGTAGCAGCCCAGGCCCGGCGCGGTGACGCAGGCGTTGCGGTACTGCCAGAAGGTGATCAACACGTAGGCGGCGGTGACCATCGCCATGCAGCCGGCCGCCAGCCCGTCCAGCCCGTCGGTGAAGTTGACCGCATTGGACCAGGCGCTGACCACCACCACGCAGAACAACACGAACAACCCGGGAGCCAAAGTGACGGTGGCGATCTCGCGCACATAGGACAGGTCCGAGCTGGCCGGCGTCAACCCGCTGCCGTTGCGGAACTGCAGCACGAGCACCCCGAACAGCACCGCGGCACAGATCTGCCCGACGGTCTTGGCCGTCTTGTTCAGCCCGAGGTTGCGCGACCTGCGAACCTTGATCAGGTCGTCGAGGAAGCCGACGCCGCCGAGCACGGTGGCCAAGCCCAGCACCAACAGACCCGACGCGGAAACGCCCTCGCCGTCGAACGCCAGCCCGGCCAGGTGCGTCCCCAGGTATCCCGCCCAGATGCCGGCCAGGATCGCCACCCCGCCCATCGACGGCGTGCCGCGTTTGGCGTGATGGCTGGGCGGACCGTCCTCACGCGTGTGATGGCCGAAGCCCTGCCGGGTGAACAGCCGAATCAGCGCCGGGGTCAACAGGATTGACACGGCGAGCGCGACGGCCACCGCGATGAGGATCTGCCTCACTGGGCCGCTCCCTGGTCACTCCGTCGTGACGACCCGCTTCGCCCGGCTTCGCCGCCCTCGCGATCGTCACAGGCCAGGGCGTCGGCCAGCGCGCCCAGACCGGCGGCGTTGGAGGCCTTGACGAGGACCACGTCGCCGGGCCGGAGTTCGGCCCGCAACAACGCCAGGGCGGCCTCCGCGTCGGGCACGTTGACGGCGCCCCGGTCATCCCCGGCTCCCCACGCGCCCTCCATGACCGCTCCGTGGTGCATGGCGCTCATCGACCTCCCACTTCCCACGACGACAAGTCGAGACACATCTAAGCGCACCGCCAGCCTCCCGACGCGATCGTGCTCGGCCACCGCGTCCTCGCCGAGCTCGGCCATTTCGCCCAGCACCGCCCAACTCCTGCGCTTTTCGGCGCCGGGCTCGCGGCCGTGGGCGATCCAGGCCAGCGCCTGCAGCCCGGCCCGCATCGAGTCGGGGTTGGCGTTGTAGGCGTCATCGATCACCGTTACCCCGTCCGCGCGGGTCGTCACGTGCATCCGGTGCCGCGACACCGGCCCGGCCTGGGCCAGGGCGGCGCCGATCTGCTCGACGGTCGCGCCGCATTGCAGCGCGACGGCGCTCGCGCACAGCGCGTTGGTGACCTGATGGTCGCCGTAGACGCCCAGCTGAACCTCGACCGCGCTGTTCATCGCGTGCAGGGTAAAGCGCGGCCTGGCCAGTTCGTCCAGCGACACTCCGTCCGCCCAGACGTCGCTGGGCCCGGAGTCGGTGTGGCTGAACCGGCTGACGCGTACCACGCGAGCGTCGGTGACGCGGGCCATCGCCGCGACGGCCGGGTCGTCGGCGTTCAGGATCACCACCCCTGACGGCGGAACAGCTTGGGGCAGTTCGGATTTGGTGCGCGCAATGGCTTCCCGCGACCCGAACTCGCCCAGGTGCGCGGTGCCGACGTTGAGGACCACCCCGATCGCCGGCGGGGCGATATCGGCAAGCGCGGCGATGTTGCCGGGATGGCGCGCCGACATCTCGAGGACGAGGTAGTCGGTGTCCCGCGTCGCGCGCAACACCGTCCAGGGATGCCCCAGCTCGTTGTTGAACGATCCGGGCGGGGCCACCACCTCACCCAGCGGCTCGAGCACGGCCTTGACGAGGTCCTTGGTCGAGGTCTTTCCCGACGAGCCGGTGATCCCGACGATGGTCAACCCGCCGGCCACCAGCTCCGCGGCCGCCGCCTTGGCCAGCTTGGCCAGCGCGGCCAGCACCGCCGCACCCGAACCGTCGGAGTCGTGTTCGAGCACACCGGCCAGGCCACCGTCGCGGCGACGGGATTGCGGGGGCACCACGATGGCCGGCACCCCCACCGGCCGGGCGGCCAGCACGGCCACCGCGCCGGCCGCTACCGCCGACTTCGCGTAGTCATGCCCGTCGGCGTGCGCGCCCGGCAGCGCGAGGAACAGCCCGCCGGGGCCGACCGCGCGCGAGTCGAATTCGACGGTGCCGGTGACGCGCAGCGCGGCGGCGGCCTCCGGCGAGATGTCGGCCAGCGTGCCGCCGACGATGTCGGCGATCTGCGCGACCGTCAGGTCGATCATGACCCGGCCCTCAGGGCGTTCAGCGCGTCGGTCAACTCCACCCGGTCGTCGAACGGGCGGGTCTCCGTGGCGCCGCGCTGTCCGGTCTCGTGCCCCTTGCCGGCGATCAGCACCGTGTCCCCGGGTCGCGCCCACCCGGCGGCATGCCGGATGGCCGCACGCCGGTCGCCGATCTCGACGACCTCGGCGGCACCCCCGGCCGCCCCGGCCAGGATCTCGCGGCGGATGGCGGCGGGGTCCTCGCTGCGCGGGTTGTCGTCGGTGACGACCACCAGGTCGGCGAGCTCGGCGGCGATCTCACCCATCGGCCTCCGCTTGCCCGGGTCGCGGTCACCGCCCGCGCCGAAGACCACCGCCAACCGCCCACCGGGGCGCCGCAGGGTGGCCAGTACGGCGCGGAGCGCTTCGGGCTTGTGGGCGTAGTCGACCAGCGCGAGGAAATCCTGGCCACAGTCGATCTCTTCCAGGCGGCCGGGCACCCGGGTCGCCAGCAGCCCCGGCGCCGCCTGTTCCGGCGATACCCCCACCGCGTCCAAAATAGCCAGTGCGACAAGGCAATTGGCGACATTGTAATGGCCCGGCAGCCGAATGCCGACCCGATGGCGCACGCCGGCGGGGTCGATCGCGGTGAACTGCTGTCCCCCGGCGCCCATCGGAAGCACGTCCACGGCGCGCCAGTCCGCGGGCCGGCCGGCGGCGCTGACCGTGATCGCGGCGGCTCCACCCTTCATGGCCCTCACGGCCATGGCGCCCCCGGGGTCGTCGTCGACGCAGACCACGACCCGGCGCGCCCGCAGCGGTGACGCGGGATCGAACAACTTCGCCTTGGCCTCGAAATAGTCGGCCATGGTGGGGTGAAAGTCGAGGTGATCACGCGACAGGTTGGTGAAAGCGCCCACCGCGAATCCGGTGCCGTCTACCCGGCCCAGCGCCAGCGCGTGGCTGGACACC
>NZ_LZJG01000413.1:0-4134 GCF_001667785.1 Mycobacterium sp. E3247
TTCGACTTGCATGTGTTAAGCACGCCGCCAGCGTTCGTCCTGAGCCAGGATCAAACTCTCCAAACAAAATCTCCTCGCGAACGAGGTGAATTCAAATCAGAGAAAATCTGACCTAACAAAAAGACACCAAATAACTGGCATCAAAAGTTGCCATACCCACACACGGGGAGTGCTAGGTATGGCCAAAAAAACAACAACAAATAAAAAGACCAAACACACTATTGAGTTCTCAAACAACACTTGTTTCGCCCGTTTTGGGGCAACCCTGCCAGCTTAATACAAGTCCGGCAGCGAAGTCAACTCCCAGTTTTGGTCTTCCGGAGACCGTTTCGGGAGCAGCCGTGCAAGGCTAGTACCAATCCAGCGAGGGAGTCAAGGGCCCGGGGTGTCGGCCGCCTGGTGTGGCGACCGCCCCTGTGGGGCACTGACTTTGGTTACTCTACCCGCTCGATCTCCGCTCCCAAAATCGCCAGGTTCTCCACGAACAACGGGTAGCCCCGATCGATGTGGAAGACGTCGTGGACCTCGGTGTCACCGTCGGCGACGAGCCCCGCCAAAACCAGCCCCGCACCGGCCCGAATGTCCGAACACCACACCGGGGCGCTCGACAATTGCGGCAGGCCTCGCACGACTGCGTGGTGACCGTCGGTGCGGGCGTCCGCGCCCAGCCGGATCATCTCTTCGACAAAGCGGAAACGGGCCTCGAAAACGTTCTCCGTGATCATCGAGGTGCCGTCGGCGATCGACGCCAGGGCGATCGCCATCGGCTGCAGATCCGTCGGGAACCCGGGGAACGGCAGGGTCGCCACGTTGACGGCCTTGGGCCGTTCGTACTGGGTGATCCGAAAGCTGTTGTCCGTCTGGGTGACGGTCGCGCCGGCGTCGTGCAGCTTGTGCAGCACCACCTGGAGGTGGGCCGGGTCGACGCCGGTCACCGAGATGTCTCCACGGGTCATCGCGGCGGCGATGCCCCAGGTGGCGGCGACGATGCGATCCCCGATCACCCGGTGCTCGGTCGGGTAGAGCCGTGGGACTCCGGTGATGGTCATGGTCGACGAGCCGGCACCTTCGACCTGCGCGCCCATCTGGTTCAACATGGTGCACAGGTCCACGACGTCGGGTTCGCGCGCCGCATTGTGGATCGTGGTGACGCCCTCGGCCAGCACGGCGGCCATCAGGATGTTCTCGGTGGCCCCCACCGAGGGAAACTCGAGCTGGATCTCCGCGCCGCGCAAGGTGTCGGCGTGGGCGACGACGCAACCGTGTTCGATGTTGCACTGGGCGCCCAGCTGCCGCAGGCCCGCCTGATGCATGTCCAGCGGACGGGAACCGATCGCGTCACCGCCCGGCAGCGCCACCCTGGCCCGCTTGCACCGGCCGACCAGCGGCCCGAGCACGCAGACCGACGCCCGGAACTGTCGCACCGCCGCGAAGTCGGCGTCGTATTTCGGCTCGTCGGGTGAGGTGATGCGGGCGACGTCGCCGTCGAGTTCGACGGTGGCGCCCAGGCCGCGCAAGACCTCTGCCATCAACGGCACATCGAGGATGTCGGGGCAGTTGGTGATGGTGCTGGTGCCCTCGGCCAGCAGCGTTGCCGCCATCAGCTTGAGCACGCTGTTCTTGGCGCCCCCCACTGCGACTTCGCCGGACAACCGGTTGCCGCCGGTCACCACGAATCGCTCAGCCACCCGCGTCAGTCTAGTGAAGCGGTATCGGGTTGTCAGTCAGCCCGCTTGGCGACGATGCGCTCCGCGGAGCGGAGTGAGGTGGGGGCGCCCCCAGCCGTGCAGCGACGAGGGGTCAGCCGAGGCTCGGCACCATCGCGAGCCGCAGTACCGTTTTGGTCATGGCGATACACCTGACCCGCATCTATACGCGAACCGGTGACGACGGCACGACGGGATTGAGTGATTTCTCGCGGGTCTCCAAGAACGACCCCCGACTGGTCGCCTACGCGGACTGCGACGAGGCCAACTCGGCGATCGGCGTCGCGATCGCCCTTGGTCAGCCCGACCAGGAGATCGCCGGTGTGTTGCGGCAGATCCAGAACGACCTGTTCGACGCCGGCGCGGACCTGTCGACACCGGTGGTGGAGAACCCCGAATATCCAGCCCTGCGGGTCACCCAGCCCTACATCGACCGGCTCGAGGGCTGGTGTGACAAATATAACGAGAACCTGGCTGCGCTGAATTCCTTTGTGCTGCCGGGCGGTTCGCCGCTGTCGGCGCTGTTGCACGTCGCCCGCACCACCGTCCGCCGGGCGGAACGCTCGGCCTGGGCGGCGGTCGAGGCCGCGCCGCAGCAGGTCAACGTCCTCCCGGCGAAGTACTTGAACCGCCTGTCGGATCTGCTCTTCATCCTGGCGCGCGCGGCCAATCCCGACGGTGACGTGCTGTGGAAGCCCGGGGGCCAACCCGGCGGCGACGCGCCACCTCCCAGTTAGCCTGCGGGGCAAGGCCTAAACGCTGCGGCGGCGAGCGCGCGGTGACGGGCGCGATTCCAGCCAGGACAGGAACGCGGTCAACGCGCCCTTGTCGAGCGCGATCTCATAACCGGTCCGACGATCCTGCGTCGTGTCGCGCAGCTCCAGCACAACGATCTCGTCGGTCATGATGTCGAATTCATCGCCGCGGGGTGCGCGGCGGGAGACGATCTCGACTCCCCTGCGGCTGAGTCGGCGATCGGGCCACAGCCGCAGGCTGGAGAGCCGGTAGAACGCGGCCTCACCGCCGCGGTAACGGATCACGCCGTGACGCCAGCCGTGACCCCCGACCGCGGGAATGTCTCGCATGATCCCCGCGGTGCCGCCCTGGCGCAGCTTCCACAACCGATAGCTCAACGCGACGACCGCGCCCGCCAGGACGACGACGAGCACGACCATGCCGATCATGGGCGCGCTCATCGGCGATTAGTCGATCGCGCCGACGGCGCGCAATCTGCCGCGCCCCCGCGCCGCGATGCGCGGGTCGTCGGACTCCGAATCCTCCCTGGCGGCGCTTTCGTCGATCTCCGACTCGAACGCGGCGGACTCGGCCAGAACGGTCACCGACTCCTCGGTGACCGACAGGAACCCACCTTCGATGGCGACGCGCAGATCGTCGTCACCCTCGCGTTCCACGCGCACCATCGCGTCGTCGACCAGCTGGGCGACGATCGGGATATGCCGGGGCATGATGCCGATTTCGCCGACGGTGGTGCGGGTGAACAAAAACGTTGCCTCACCCGACCAGATCTTGCGGTCTACGGCAACTATCTCAACGTTCAATTCGGCCATGCCACAGAGCCTTTCAGAGCCTTTCGGTCACGCCTTTAGGAATCCAACTTGGCGCCGAAGCTTTCGGCTTTCTTGGCCAAGTCGTCCAGGCCGCCGATCAAGAAGAACGCCTGTTCCGGGATGTGGTCGAAGTCGCCCTTGGTCAGGCGGTCGAACGCCTCGATGGTCTCCTTCACCGGCACCGTCGAACCCGGCTGCCCGGTGAACTGCTCGGCCGCCATCATGTTCTGCGACAGGAACCGCTCGATGCGCCGGGCGCGCTGGACCAGCTGCTTGTCCTCCTCGGACAGCTCGTCGATACCGAGGATCGCGATGATGTCTTGAAGGTCCTTGTAGCGCTGCAGGATTCGGATGACTTCCTGCGCCACCCGGTAATGCTCGTCACCGACCACGCTGGGGTCGAGGATCGTCGAGCTCGATGCCAGCGGGTCCACCGCGGGGAAGATGCCTTTGGAGAACACCGAGCGCGACAGCTCGGTGGTGGCGTCCAGGTGCGCGAACGTGGTCGCCGGCGCAGGGTCGGTGTAGTCGTCGGCGGGCACGTAAACCGCCTGCATCGAGGTGATCGAGCGGCCTCGCGTCGAGGTGATGCGCTCCTGCAGCTCACCCATCTCGTCGGCCAGCGTGGGCTGGTATCCCACCGCGGAAGGCATACGGCCGAGCAGCGTCGATACCTCCGACCCGGCCTGGGTGAACCGGAAGATGTTGTCGATGAACAGCAGCACGTCCTGGCCTGCCTCGTCGCGGAACCACTCGGCCATCGTCAGGGCGGACAGGGCCACGCGCATACGGGTGCCGGGCGGCTCGTCCATCTGACCGAACACCAGCGCGGTGTCCTTGAGCACGTCGGCTTCCTTGAG
>NZ_LZJG01000414.1:0-610 GCF_001667785.1 Mycobacterium sp. E3247
TATGGCCAAGAAGGACGGTGCCATAGAGGTCGAGGGCCGCGTGGTCGAGCCCCTGCCCAATGCGATGTTCCGCATTGAGCTGGAGAACGGTCACAAGGTGCTCGCCCACATCAGCGGCAAGATGCGGCAGCACTACATCCGCATCCTGCCCGAGGACCGGGTGGTGGTGGAGCTTTCTCCCTACGACCTGTCCCGGGGCCGCATTGTGTACCGGTACAAGTAACAGCCCGAACCCAAGACAACGAGAAAGAACAGGATCGAACAGCCGTGAAGGTGAACCCGAGCGTCAAGCCAATCTGTGACAAATGCAGGGTGATCCGTCGGCATGGGCGGGTCATGGTGATCTGCTCCGATCCGCGCCACAAGCAGCGCCAGGGCTAGCGGCGATCGCACACAACTGAATGCAGACCTCCCAGCACCACTGAACTGCTCGCATCTTTAGAGATGGGCCAGTTCATCCACGTCCGGACGGAGGCCGGGCCCCGCCCCAGATTTGGAGCGGGAACGGGCTGGGAACAGACCTCCGCCTAGAAAAAGAGGAAACGCCACCTATGGCTCGACTAGTAGGCGTCGATCTGCCGCGCGACAAGCGGATGGAGATCGCGCTGAC
>NZ_LZJG01000415.1:0-719 GCF_001667785.1 Mycobacterium sp. E3247
GCCTTGACGACGTTGCGCCCCACCGTCCACCGGTGCACCTCATCGGGGCCGTCGACGATGCGGCTCATTCTCGCCTCTGAGAGCCAGGCCGCCAACGGCAGGTCGTGGGTGTAGCCCAAGGACCCGTGTATCTGCAACGCCGTGTCGATCACCTCGATCAGCATGTTGGCGATATAGGTTTTGGCCATCGAGTTCTCGATGCGCAAGTCGAGCCCGCGTTCCATCTTGTAAGCCAGGTGCAGGATCATCAGCCGGGTGACGTAAAGCTTCTCGGCGCAGTCGGAGAGCATCCACTGGATTCCCTGACGATCAGCCACCCGTTTGCCGAAGGTGACTCTTTCACATGCCCGCGCGGCCGCCATGTCAAGCGCTGCTTGGGCTTTCGCGATGCTCCACATGCCGTGCCGCAGCCGGCCGTAGCCGAGGCGATGCTGGCCCATGGCAAAGCCCTGTCCAAGTCCGCCGAGAATGTTCTCGTGGGGGACAACGAGGTCGTTGATGCGCACTTCGGCGTGGCCCATCTGGATTTCGCCCTGGTAGGTGGGGATATCGGATTCGCCCATGATAGGGATATTGCGGACGATATCGAAACCCGCGTTGGGCAGCTCCACCAAGAAGGTGGTGTATTGCCGATGACGAGGGGCGTCGGGATCGGTCTTGGCCATCACCAGTGCCAGCTGAGAAATGGACGCCCCTGAGGTGTACCACTTCTCGCCGTT
>NZ_LZJG01000416.1:0-544 GCF_001667785.1 Mycobacterium sp. E3247
GCAAACAGATGCACGGCAGCCCGGCCGATGTCGTCGCGCACGAGTCGTCGGCGTCGCTCGGTGAGTGGTTCGGTCATAGCCGTTGCCCGCGCGCAAATTCCGCTGCGCCATGAAGCAATCGAATCACTCGCGGGCCCATGTCTGTGCGGTCGGCATCGACGCCGGATTTGACCTGCCGGGCGTGCGAGCCTTCGAGGATGATGGCGAGTTTGAACAGTGCCAGCGCCTCGTAGTAGGGCAGCGCCGAGAGATCACGTCCGGTGCGCTCGGCATAACGGGTCGCCATTTGGGAGCGAGTCGGATAGCCGTCGGCGCCGCCAGCCTGGAGGGTGATAACGGGTTCCTCACCCGGCTCCGTCCAGCGCGCCAGCAGATGTCCGATGTCGAGCAATGGATCACCGATGGTGCCGGTGTCCCAGTCGACGATTGCGGCCAAGCGGGCCGGCGGCTGCGGGGCAACCATCACATTGAATGGGCTGTAGTCGCCATGGATGACCGCGGCCGGGCTCATGGTCGGGGTGTTGGCGGAAAGCCAGTTGGCGAG
>NZ_LZJG01000417.1:0-10756 GCF_001667785.1 Mycobacterium sp. E3247
ACATCGAGAACGCCCTGATCAAGTAGCTCCCGGAGACGTGCTGGTAGACGTCGTACACCAGCGACCGGTGCTCGACCTCCTCGGCGCCGTGCCAACGCAGCAGATCCAGCATCATGGGGTCGGCCTTCGCGTAGTCCAGGCCCCGGTTCGTCAGCACCCATTGGCCCAACATCGCGGTGTAGTGCTCCAGCGCGGCCACATCGGCCAGCCGCCGATACAGCCACCACCGCTTCATGGCCGGCGGAAACCACTGGGGCGGGTCGCCCAGCGTCATCGACAACAGCCTCCCGAGCCGATCCGTGTACGGCTTGGTGTCGATGCCCTGCTCGGCGAGGTGGTCGAGCACCGGTCGCTGGTGTACGACGTCTACCAGCACGTCTCCGGGAGCTACTTGATCAGGGCGTTCTCGATGTTGTTCGTCTCGCCGCTGTTCATCGGCTGGTGGGTCGCCGGCGCCAAATACCTGATGGCCCAAGACCCGACCACCGATCGCAAGTGGCGCTGGCGAGACTGGCTCTGGGCCGCTCGTGAGTACCGGTTGCCGGGCCCCTGGAAGCTGATGGTGACGACGCCCGTCCGGTACATGCGGCCCAGCCATCACCCCAACGACGAGGCGAACACACAGATGGCGATCGACTACCTGGCTTATTCGCCGGTGGCCAAGGCCGCCCAGGAGCGGGCGCGATCCCAAGGGAAGTCGCCGGATCAAACTCAAGGAATCGAGACGTCCGGCAACGGAGCACGAAAGGCGAAGGTGCGATGAAGGTTTCGGTGGACCTTGACACCTGCGATGGCAACGGCGTGTGCATGAGCATCTGCCACGAGGTGTTCGACGTGCGCGAGGACGGTCTGCACGTGCTGCAGGACGAACCGCCCGAGGAACTGCGCCAACAGTTGATCGGTGCCGAGGTGTCCTGTCCCACCCAGGCCATCACGGTGAAGGACTGACCATGCCGACTCGCCAGCTCACAAACGTTGTCGTCGTCGGTGCGGGCGTGGCGGGCACCCGAGCGGCCGAGACGCTGCGGCACGAGGGCTACAACGGCGCCCTGACCATCGTGGGCGCCGAGCGGCAGGCCCCTTATCATCGCCCACCGCTGTCGAAGAAGTTGCTGACCGGCAAGGTGCACCGGGCCGGGGTCGACCTGGCGCCGCAATTCGACATGGATGCGCGTGTCCTGCGCGGCGCGTCGGCGTTGAAGTTGGACATGACCTCGCGCACCGTCCACGTGCGCGACGACGGTCAGGACCTGCCCCTGCCGTTTGACGGACTGGTGATCGCCAGCGGCGCGATGCCGCGCGAATGGCCGGGCGGCCCAGGTCCCGACGGCGTGCTGATGCTGCGGACGGTCGATGATTGCCTGGCCATTCGGGACCGCTTGGGTTCCCGGCCGCGGGTCGTGGTCGTCGGCGGTGGGTTCATCGGCGCGGAGGTCGCCGCGAGTTGCCGGTCGATGGGACTGGAAGTCGCGCTGATCGAAAAGGCGAACGGCCCGCTGCTGGCCGCGTTGGGCAAGGAGCTGTCCCAGCGCTGGGCCGAGCTGCATCGCCGGCACGGCGTGGATCTGCGGGTCGGAGTCGGTGTCGACGGATTCGAGGGCGACGGCCGGGTGCGGGGTGTTCGGCTCACCGACGGCTCGCGGGTCCCGGCCGACCTCGTCATCGTCGGCCTCGGGGTCACCCCGGCCACCGACTGGCTGGACGGCTCCGGATTGCGTGTCGACGACGGGGTGATCTGCGACGCCGGCGGTGCCGTGGATGGCGACACCGGGAATGCCGCCGTCGTCGCCGCCGGTGACGTAGCGCGCTGGTGGCACCCGCTGTACGAACGGCACCTGCGCACCGAGCACTGGGACGACGCGGGCCGTCAGGGCGCGGCCGCGGCGCGGACATTGTTGGCGGGGCCGGAAAGTGCCGAGGCTCACGCCGAGCTGCCGTACTTCTGGTCCGATCAGTACGACGTCAAGCTCCAGATGCTGGGCGTGCCAAACGATTACGATGTTGTCGAGATCATCGAAGGCGATCCTGACTCGTGGGAGTTCGTCGCCGCGTACGGGCGGGGCGGTCGGACCATGGCCGTCCTCGCGACCATCCCGGGCCGGGTGAATGCCTATCGGGAGGCCATCGAGAAGGGCGTCGCGTTTCCGCCGAGGCGGCCGGATTAGCAAGGTGGGACGTTCGCTCCTGCCCGAGCCGTTCGGCCTCGAACATTAAGCGCAAGCAACGACTTGGTTGCGAGTGCGCCTCAGCCAGGAGCCGGCCCGGTTGCCGATTAGGTTTTCGCCTCGATGCGCATTACTCTTTCCCGCGGTTCGATTGCGACTCTTTTGAAAGCAGCCATGCCCACTCAGCCCAGCCTGCTGCGCCGACAAGCGTTGCGCAGCGCCCGCGCGTCGCGGATGGTTCCCCGCGTGAAGTGCCCGATGGTCGGCCAGTGCTTTGACGTCGAAGTCAGTCGTGACGCCGACGGGTGGATGATCCGGATTCCCGAGATCGGCAGGGTCACCCGCACCAGCCGCCGGGGCGCGGTGGAACTGGCGGCACGCAAGTGCATCGCCACCTGGACCGGCATCCCCATCGGTTATGTCGCCGTCTATGTCGTGAGCGAGATCGGTTAGCGCCGCATTCGTCGGCCGCACGTAGTGGCCAAGGTGTGCCTTTCGCGTGACCCCACCGCGACGATGACGCGAAACGCTCATCATCATGACGGTGCTCGCGGGAATCGCGGCTCTCGCGATGGCGACCTGCCTCGGCTACTACCTCGGCCGGCGCGCGGGATCGGCGCCGCCGACCTGGAAGCGGCGAACCAGTCGGGTCGCCATCGGGAGGACGGCGATCAGTCTGCTGGTGTTGTTGACCGCGCGCCGTGCGATGACCCTGTGGGGGCCGAGACTCCTCGCGCGAATGCGCCCCTACTGACCACGAGGACGGGAATGTCATTGCAGGGCAAGGTCGCGCTGGTGACCGGAGCGTCATCGGGTCTCGGCGCCGAGACGGCTCGGTTGTTTTCCCGCCAGGGCGCAACGGTTTTCGGCATCGGCCGGGACACGGGCCGCCTGGCCGAGGTATTCGCCGATGTTCAGAACGGTTACTACGCATCAGTGGACGTGACCTCGGCGCAGGCTTGCCGTGAGGCGGTCGAGCGGTGCGTGCGCGAATTCGGCGGGCTGGACGTGCTGGTCAACGTCGCCGGACAACACCAGATGCGCCGGACGGAGTCGATGACCGACGAGGACTGGGCGCAAGACCTCGCGGTCAACCTGAACGGGCCGTTCTTCCTGTGCCGGGCGGCGCTGCCGCACCTGCTGGAGCGGGGCGGCAACATCGTCAACGTCGGCTCCATCGCCGGCGTCGAGGGCCAGGCGTACTCGGCGGGCTACTGCGCCGCCAAGCACGGGCTGGTCGGACTGACCCGGGCTCTGGCGGTGGAGTACACCGCGGACCGCTTGCGCGTCAACGCGGTATGCCCCGGGGGCATGCTCACCCCGCAGCTCGAACACTTCAGCGCTCCAGAGAACCCCAACTACGACCTGATCATGCGCACGGCCTCGCCGCGCGGCATGATGCAGCCCGTTGACGTCGCGAACGTGATCGCCTTCCTGGCCAGCGACGCCGCGGCGGCGGTGCACGGCGCCGTGTATCGCGTCGACAACGGCAAGGGCGCAGGTTAGCTCGGTGCGGCCGCCTGCCGCAGCGGGCGGGCGCGCACCAGGGTCGGCCACCAGAACCACGGCCCCAAAATCCGCAGGATGCACGGCACCACGAACGAACGCACGATCAGCGTGTCGAGCAGCAGGCCGATGCACACGGTCGAACCCACCTGCCCGATGGTGCGCAGATCGCTGGTGAGCATGGCCAGCATGGTGAAGGCGAACACCAAGCCGGCGGACGTCACCACGCCGCCCGTGCTGCCGAGCGCCCGGATGAGGCCGGTGTGAATCCCGCCGTGCAACTCCTCTTTCACCCTGTTGATGAGCAACAGGTTGTAGTCCGAACCCACCGCCACCAGGATGATGAACGTCAGCGGCAGGACCAGCCAGTGCAGGTGCAGGCCGACCAGGTGCTGCCAGACGAGGATGGACAGCCCGAACGCGCCGGCGTAGGAGAACGCCACGGTGCCGGGAATCACCAAGGCGGCCACCAGACTTCGCGTGATGAACATCATGATCAAGAAGATCAGCACGAAGGCGGCGATCGCCGCGATCATGAGGTCGGACATCGCGTATTCCTTGATGTCCTTGTCGTTGGATCCCGAACCGCCGATGTAGATTCTGGCCCCGGCCAACGAGGTCTCTTTCAGGATCGTCTTGATCGCGTCGGGGAACTGTTGGACGTGCTCCACGCCTTCGGGGCCCATCGCGTCGCCCTCGTGGGTGACGATGAACCGGGCCGCCTTGCCGTCCGGCGACATCATCAGCTTCATCCCGGTCTTGACGTCGTCGTTGTCGAAGCCCTCGTGCGGGATGTAGAAGAAGTCGTCGCTGCGTGACTTGTCGAAGTCGTTGCCCACGTTGATCAGATCATCGAACGTCTGCGCGGTCTGGGTGGTCTGCAGGTCGGCGGATCCGTAACTGTTGACCAACTTCGACTGCAGTGCCTCGGTGTCGTCGGCGGTGGCTTTGAGTTGGGCGATGATCTGCGGGAAAGCCTTGTCCACTTCCTCGAGGGACACCTTCGCGTCCGCGATGTCGTCGGCCAACTTGTCGACCTGATCGATCGTCTCGAACAGCGAGCGGAACGTCCAGCAGATGGGGATGTCGAAACAGTGCCTCTCCCAATAGAAGTAGCTCTTGATCGGCCGGAAGAAATCGTCGACGTTGGAGACCTCGTCCCTGATGTCGTCGGCAACCCGTTGCAGATCTTCGACCGTGAGCACGGTCTGGTGCAGCTCGTCGGACACCTTTTGGAAGAAGCCGATCTCCTTGCGCAGGACCTCGACCGAGTGCGCCTGAATGTCGGCCTGCGCATCGGTGTTGGAGTTCTGCTCCTTGCTGAACGGCAGTTGTTGGCCGTTGCCGCTGCCCTGCGTGGTGAACAAGTAGGGGATGCTGGCGTGCTCGAGCGCGCGACCCAAAGGCCTGGTCATGCCCTGCACCATCGCCACGCCGTGCAGGCGGATCAGGGCCTTGGCGACGCGGTCCAGGGAGATGAAGTCGGCGGAGTTACGCATGTCGTGATCGGTTTCGACCATGAGCATCTCGGAGAAGAGCTTGCTCTTGGGGAAGTGCCGATCCGCCGCCTGGAAACCCAGGTTGGCGGGCGCACTGGCCGGCTGGTATTGCCTGTCGTCGTAGTTCTGCCGGTAGGTGGGAACGAAGATCGCGCCGAGCATGACGATCGCGGAACTGGCCACCAGGATGGGCACCGGCCACCGCACGACGCTCGCCCCGATGCGCCGATACAGATATCCCTTGGCGCTGGTCCTCGGGTCGAACATCCCGAACAGGCTGCCGACGGTCAACGCCGCCGGGCCCAGCGTCATCGCCGCGGCGATGGTGAACAGCATGGTGATCGCCACGGCCGGACCCATGGTGTGGAAATAGTTGAGGCGCGCGAACGTCAAGCAGTAACACGCGCCGGCGATCGTCAGCCCGGAGCCGATGATGATGGGCGCGACACCCTTGTACGCGATGTAGAAGCTGTCCTCCCGGCTTTCGCCGGCCTGCCGGGCCTCGTGGTAGCGGCCCATCAAGAAGATGCCGTAATCCGTTCCCGCGCCCAGAGTTAACGCGATCACGATGTTCACCGCGAACGACGAGAGCTCGATGTACCCGAGGTGCCCCAGCGTCGAGACGATCCCCTTCGCGACGAGCATCTCGATGAGCACGCCGAGCAAGGGCACCAACAGGGTGGATGGGGTGCGGTAGACCAGCAACAGCATCACGACGATGAGGATGATGGTGACGATCGTGACGTTGTTCAGGCTCGCGTTCGCGATAGCCAGCGTGTCCGAGGCCAACGGAGCCGCGCCGCTGACGTAGACCTTGAGCCCGGGCGGTGGCGGGTCTTTCTTGATGATGTCACGGACGGCGTCCACGGACTGGTTGGCCTGAATCTGGCCGATGTCGCCGGCCAGACGAAGGAGCACATAGGTGCACTTGCCATCCACGCTCTGCGCTCCGGCCGCGGTGAACGGCTTGCCCCACAGGTCCATCACGTACTGCACGTGCTGGGTGTCGCGCTGAAGGCGGCGCATCAGGTCGTCGTAGTACCGGTGGTCGGCGTCTCCCAGCGGCCGGTTCGCCTCGAACACCACCATGGTCAAGTTGGTCGAGTTCGATTCGTGGAACTTCTCGCCGATGTGCAGCAGCGCCCGCTGTGAGGGCGCGTAGTGCGGCACCATCGGGCCGGCGAGTTCCTCCGCGACCCGTTCCACCTGCGGCATGAAGGTGTTCGTGGTGACCGCGAGGAGGCCCCAGAAGAAGATGATCGGGATCGCGAAAGCCCGCACCATCCTGGGGATGAACGGGCGTTTGGTCCGGGGCTCGTCGAGGCGATGCTCGGTCATGCCGATTTCACCCGGCACTCGACGTCGGCGTCGGGATGGTCGTCCGACTGCTCGTCGCGGACCACGCCATCCACCAGCATCCGGCAACTCACCTGACCGCTACGAACGTGAACCGAGATGCTTCCGGACGCCACCGAGAGCGTCGTGGTCTCCGTGTGGGACCACGGCAGGGCCGTGATATCGACCTGGTGCGGATGGCCGTCGATGTCGATGTAGACGAGCTTCCCTCCCTTGCCGGCGTTGCCGAACACCTCGTAGGTGATCCGCTTGAGATTGAACTGCTCAGGCGCCTGCGGACCATTGACGGTGATGACCGGCTCCGGTTCGGAGAACTGGTGCACTTTGTACATGCACAGCAGGCCCACACCGACCGCAACGACGGTGACCAACGGCATCCAGCCCCGCTCCAAGGCAGTCCTGCCGACTGAACGACGGCTCACTCCATCACCTTTCGCGACCCAGTCCTAAGACGTGCCCGCCTCGTCTCCGCCCCATGTCAGCCGGTCAGCGGCTCGTCGTATATCAATAAGGTTGACATACATCGGTAAAGAGATTACTGCAGCCGGGTCGCCGGCGCGATCCGGGTGTGTCGAACCTGGGTCGCGAGCCCCTCATGCCGCGACGTGCGCGTCGCGCAGCCGCCTCTTCAGCCGTGCGCTACTTCGGAGCCCTCTGGCCAGGTTGGTGGATGTCAACATGGGAATCACCCCGAGAAATGTGCGCTCCGACGGCGTTGCTCCGTGCAGGTGGTAGAGGCTGCCGAACACGTAGAAGCAGCCCAGCATGAACAACGCGCCCGGGATGCAGAGCGCCAGGAGGGAGCCGCGATCGGCGACAATCTGCCGCGCGTAGTCCAGCTCTTCGGCGGACATGGGTTCGCGTTTGCGCAGTTTGCGCACCACGTCTCTGGCGCTGCCGATCTCCTCGCTGATCGGGCTCGTCGGCCGCTTCTCCATCCGCCTGACGTACGCGGCGGCAATGGTGGCGAGTGTCAGTGCCAGGCCCAAGGCGATCACGGTCAGTAGGCCGAACGCACCCTCAGTCACGATCACACTCCTTCGGAGTCACCGCTTCCGGTCGTCGCGCCCCGTCGGTGCTCATCCGGAAACCTTACTTCGCGGGAATCAGAACCCGAAGTCGCCGCCGCCGGAATCCGAGCCACCGCCGCCGAAATCGGATCCGCCGAAATCGGATCCGCCGCCGGAGTCCCAACCGCCGCTGAAGTCGACGTCTCCGCCACCCGAGTACGAGCCGCCGTTGCCCGCGAAGCCAGTGTCGCCGCTGGAGTCGTAACCACCGCCGAACCCGACATCGCCTTGCGGGCTGTCATACCCGGCGTTTTGGCCGCCGTCGTAGCCGGCATCCGCGTACGCCGAATCGCGGCCGGCGTCGAAGCCGCGCTCGTAGCTGCCGCCCCAATGGTCGTCCAGCAGCGCGTCCATCAGCAGGACGTCGGTCAGCGCCCAACCCCAGCCCGCACCCCAGAACGCGTATGGGTAGTACCCCGGGTAGAAGAACATTCCGTTGTAGTAGCCACCGCCGTAATAGTGGGGATAACCGGGCTGCGGGGTGGTGCTGTAGTTGTTGTTGTTGATCGTCACGTACTCCCCGGTCTCGGGGTTCTTCGCGCGCACCGAGGCCTGCTTGCGGTCGTCTTCGGGCACCGAGTCGACGGCGGCGACGTTCGGCGCAGGGCGACCGGGGTTGAGTTTCTGGTTGGCCTTGGCCACCGTCGACTGCACCACCCTCAGGTGCGCGCGCGCCGCGCCGTAGTCACCTGTCTCATAGGCCTTTCTGGCGTCATACAGGCTGGCGTTGGCCTTCGTGGACTCCGCGCTGACGTCCGTTTCGCTGTTGGTCAGCACCGCGTTGTCGAGGTCGCCGACGTCCGCTGTTGCGGTGATCAATTCCTGCTTGATCTGCTCGCGCGCTGCTGCGTCCTTGCGGCGCTTGCCGTTTCGGCTCGCCACGAACCAGATCAAGCTGACCACGCTCAACGCGACGGCGAGAAAGACCAGCAGGGTCCACAACCATGCCCAGCGGTCGGGGTTCTTGTGCACGGCAGGGGAGGTGGTGCTCGCCGGTCCCCCGGAGGGTACGTCCACCCTGGCCAATCTGCTGACGAATTCACTCGTCGCGCCCTGCGGGTCGTTCCGGTGAGCCCTGGCCGACTGGCTCATCAACGGATCGACGCTGTCCGCGATCGCCTTGGGCACGTTGTAGGCGCGCACGTGATAGCCCCGGGAGTCGATGACCAGAATGATGCCGCTGAAGGTGGGATCGCGTCCGAGGATGACGTTGTGAATGGCGTCCGGGGTGCTCACCCCGGTCTGGCTGGGGGCCACCGCCGCCACCCAGACCGGCGGCGTGGAACTCCACGTCCATCGGCTGGACAGGATCTGGTCGTTGAGCCTGTCGGGGTCCCGCAGCGACGGATTCGCCGCCGGGTCGGCCAGCACGTGCGTCTGGGCGTTGAACTTGTTCACCAGCTGATCGGTATAGGTGTCGGCCGACGCGGACGGCGCGAGCAGCAGCATCGCCAGCGCCACGGTGAACGGGGCCAGCGCAAGCCGACGGAATCGTAGGGTCACTTTCCTCCTGCCAGGGTCACTGAGTCGATCCTTGCGGCGGACCGGGAAAACGTCCACTATCGACCCACGGTCCAGCCGTCGTAACCTTGACCGCGTGAACGCCCGGCGCAGCCCGTTTCGGGCCGACCTGCTGCGGTGCTCTTCCTCGCCTACGATGCGGCGTCGTATGTCACCGGGGGGGGCGACGCTCGTCGTCGACGGCGGTGGATGGCTGACCGCCAGCGGGGTGCCGGACCTACCCGGGTACCGCTAGCCTGACGCGATGTATCCGCGGGGGAGTACCGAGAAGTCCACGCACGCCGCGGCCAAGACGTCGCCCAACTGGGGAGGGACCGGCGCGGCGAGCGTGAGCATGGCACCCGCCGATGGTGCCTTCAGGGTGGCGACGTTGCGGCCGGTCAACAACATGATGGCGTCGGATTCGATGTCGCTCCAACCGGTGTGAACGGTCATCAGGGTGAGCACACCGATCGCCTGGCCGGTCGGCGACAACAGGCGGTGGTGCCATGCGCTGTCGGCCTTGTGTCCGGTGTGTGGTTGCACCACCGCCAGCACGGTGCCGCCCCCGTCTTCCAATTGCGCCGCGCCGTCGACGGGCACAATCCTTCCCACGGGTGTGCTCCCGTTGGTGATGGTGGTCGTTGCGGCCACCGCGATCTTGAGCTCATCGCCGGCTGCCGAGGACAGCTTGTATTCGCCCTTGCCCCCGTTCTTGAAGCCGAATAGCACCGCGGGACCGCCCTTTTGTTGCGCCCGCGCCAATTCGGTGCCGTCGGGGGTGGTGAGCGCGACACGCAGCGCGTTGGACGTCGACCTCGTCAGGCGAGCGAGGACGACCGTTGCATCGCCCAGAATTGACATGCCGAGATCCTAGGCCCGGCGCAGCGATTTTCGGCCGGTTTTCTCACATCTTCACGGTCAGCGGCCACACGTTCCAGATGTCGTCGCAGTACTCGGTGATCGCGCGATCCGAGGAGAACTTGCCGCTGCGAGCGGTATTGAGGATGGACATCTTCGTCCACGACTCCCTGTCCTGCCACGCCGCGCTGACCTGCTCCTGGCAGTTCACGTAGGACGCGTAGTCGGCGCACACCAGGAAGGGGTCCTCATGGCGCAGGTTGTCCACCAGCGGCCGGAACACCTCGGTGTCGCCGTGCGAGAACGTGCCGGCCGCAATGAGATCCAGCACCGCGCGCAGCTCGTCGTTGCGGTCGATGTAGTTGGCCGGGCGATATCCGGCCGCCTTGACGGCCTCGACCTCCTGTTCCGTCAGGCCGAACAGGAAGAAGTTCTCCGGCCCCACCTCGTCGCGCATCTCCACGTTGGCGCCGTCGAGCGTGCCGACGGTGAGGGCGCCGTTGATCATGAACTTCATGTTCCCGGTGCCCGACGCCTCCTTGCCCGCGGTGGAGATCTGCTCGGACAGATCCGCGGCCGGGTAGATCATGTGGGCGTTCTGCACGTTGAAGTTCGGCACGAATGCGACCTTCAGGAACCGGTTGACGTCCGGGTCGGCGTTGACGGTCTCCCCGACGGCGTTGATCAGTTTGATGATCCGCTTGGCCATGAAGTAGCCGGGGGCGGCCTTGCCGCCGAAGATGAAGGCCCGCTGCGGAATCGACAGGCCGGGGTCCTGCTTGAGGCGGTGATAGAGCGC
>NZ_LZJG01000418.1:0-3413 GCF_001667785.1 Mycobacterium sp. E3247
CCGGCGGCGCGGGCCCGCGTCACCACCTGCATCGAGGAGATGCTGTCGCCGCCCAGGTCGAAGAAGGAGTCGTCGACGCCCACCCGCTCGACACCGAGCACTTGGGCGTAGATCCCGGTCAGGATCTCCTCGACGGGGTTGCCCGGGGCGCGATAGCGATCGGCGTCGGAGTACTCCGGCGCGGGCAGGGCGCGGACGTCGAGCTTGCCGTTGGCTGTCAGCGGCAGCGCGTCGAGCGCAACCACGGCGGCCGGCACCATGTACGCGGGCAGCCGTTCGGACAGGGCGGTACGGAGCTCGGCCGGGTCCGCCGACCCGGTGACGTAGCCGACCAGGCGCTTCTCGCCGGGCCGGTCCTCACGGGCGACGACGGCCGCCTGACGCACCCCGCGGAGCTCGGCCAGCGCCGCCTGGATCTCGCCGAGTTCGATGCGGTAGCCGCGGATCTTGACCTGGTCATCGGCGCGGCCCAGGTACTGCAGCTGCCCGTCGGCGCCCCAGCAGACCAGGTCGCCGGTGCGATACATCCGTGCCCCCGGCCCGCCGAACGGGCAGGCCACGAACCGCGACGCCGTCAGCGCTGCGCGCCGCCAGTACCCGCGCGCCAGTCCGGCCCCGGCCACGTACAGCTCGCCGACCACCCCGGGCGGCACCGGCCGCAGGGACTCGTCGAGGACGAACAACGCCGCGCCGGCCACCGGGGAGCCGATCGGCACCACCGGGGAACCGGGGTCGAGGGCTGCGCTGATCGCCGCGTACACCGTGGTCTCGGTGGGGCCGTAGGCGTTGATCATCAGGCGGCCGGGCGCCCACCGGTCGACCAGGTCCGTCGGGCAGGCCTCGCCGGCGACGACCAGGGCGGCCGACTCCAAGCCCTGCGGGTCCAACATGGCTGCGGCAGAAGGGGTTTGGCTCAGGACAGTGACGCGCTCCGCGATCAGCAGGGCGTGCAGGTCCTCCGGGGACCGGACCACCGCGTCGGGGACCACCACCAGGCGCCCCCCGCGCAGCAGCGCGCCGAAGATCTCCCAGACCGACACGTCGAAGCCGTAGGAGTGCCACTGCGACCACACCCCGGCGTCCGGCAGGCTGGCGTCCACCGACGCCATCAGCTGCGTCACGTTGCGGTGGCTCACCGCCACGCCCTTGGGCAGTCCGGTCGTCCCCGAGGTGTAGATGAGGTAGGCGATGTCCTCCGCGCTGGGCCCGGGCAGGGCGGTGGCGGGCTGGGCCTCGACGGCGGGATCGTCCACGTCGATGACCGCCACGTCGTGGCCGTCCAGCCGGTGGGCCAGGTCGGCGGTGGTGGCCACCGCCACGGGGGCGGCGTCGGTGAGCATGAAGCCGATGCGGGCCGCCGGGTGGGCGGGGTCGATGGGCAGGTAGGCCGCGCCGGTCTTGAGCACGGCGAGGATCGCCACGATCGCCTCGGCCGAACGCGAAAACATCAGTGCCACAACCTCGCCCGGGCCCGCACCGGTGCCGATCAACGCATGCGCCAACCGGTTCGACGCCTCGTCCAGCTCCCGATACGTCCACGACCACTGACCGCAACCGAGCGCCGGCGTATCCGGCGTGCGCGCCACCTGCGCGGCGAACGCTTCGGGAATCGACATCGGCGCGGTAACTGGTGCGGTCAGCGCCGCCCGGTTGCCGATCTCGTCGAGGCGGGCATGCTCGGCCGCGTCGAGCAGGTCGACCGACGAGACGGAGCGGCCGGGATCCGTGGTCATCGTCGCCAGCACCCGCTGCAACCGTCCGACCAGTGTCTCGATGCTCTCCGCGTCGAACACGTCGGTGCGGAACTCCACCCGCCCGCCGATTCCGGCGGGCTCGTTGGCCTCGGTCCAGCGCTCGGCCAGCGAGAACGTCAGGTCCATGCGGGCGACCTGAGTGTCCAGCGGCATCGAGCTGACCCGAACGTCGCCCAGCGCCAGTCCGGTCGCGGGGTCGTTGTCCTGCCCACCGAAGTTCTGCCAGGCCAGCATCACCTGGATCAGCGGGTGATGGGTCAGGCTCCGGGTCGGGTTGACCCGCTCCACCAGCACCTCGAACGGCACGTCCTGATGTTCGAAGGCCTCCAGGCTACGGGTGCGCACCCGGTCCAACAGGTCGGCGAAGGTGGGATCGCCGCCTAGCTCTTTCAGGTCGACCCGCAGCACCAGGGTGTTGACGAAGAACCCGACCAAGTCGTCGAGCGCGGGGTCGCGGCGTCCGGCGATCGGGAAGCCCACCGCCACATCGCTGCTCGCGCCGACCTTGGACAGCAGCACCGCCAGCGCGGCCTGCACCACCATGAAGCTGGTCGCATTGTGCTCGCGGGCGACCGCGGTGACCTGCTGCTGCAAGTCGGCGGGCCAGTCGATCGCCACCGTGGCCCCACGCTGGTCGGCGACCTGCGGGTAGGGCCGGTCGGTGGGCAGCTGCAACCGCTCCGGCATGCCGGCCAGGGCTTCTTCCCAGTAGGCCAGCTGGGCGGCGATGGGGCTGTCGCTGTCCTTCAGGTCGCCGAACTGCGCGCGCTGCCACAGCGTGTAATCCACGTATTGGATCGGCAATTCGGGCCACTGCGGGGGCTCCCCCGCGCAGCGGGCGGCGTACGCGATGCCCAGATCGGCGGCCAGCGGCCGCAACGACCAACCGTCGGCGGCGATGTGATGGACGACAGCCACCAACACATGGTCGTCGCCGGCCACGCGGAAAAGCGAGGCGCGCAACGGGATATCGGTGGCCAGGTCGAAGGTCTCGCGGGCCGCGGCCTTGACGGCCTCGTCCAGTCGGCTCGCCGACCAGTCAGCCGCGTCGATGAACCGCCAGCCGAAGTCGGCCCGCTCGGCGGGGATGACCACCTGCTGTGGCGTGCCCTCGGGTGCGGCGAACACGGTCCGCAGGCTCTCGTGGCGGGCCACCACGTCGGCCAGCGCCGCCCCGAGCGCCTGCGCGTCGAGCCGACCACGCAGGCGCATGGCGGCGGCCATGTTGTAAACCGGTGACGGGCCCTGCAATTGGTCGAGGAACCACAACCGGCTCTGGGCGAACGACAGGGGGACGACCGCCGGTCTGGGGCCGGCCACCAGCGGCGCGAGGCCTCCCGCGCCCTCGCCGACCCGGGGTGCCAATTGGGCGATGGTGGGCGCTTCGAAGATGGCGCGCACCGAGAGGTACTTGTCGAGGTCGGTGTTGACCGCGGCGATCACGCGCATCGCCGAAATGCTGTCTCCGCCGAGGTCGAAGAACGATTGGTCGATGCCGACCCGCTCGACGCCGAGCACCTGTGCGTAGATGCCGGCCAGGATCTCCTCGGTGGGATTGGTCGGGGCGCGGTAGCCGGAGTTGGTGTATTCGGGTGCGGGCAGGGCGCGGGTGTCGAGTTTGCCGTTGAGGGTGACGGGCAGGGTGTCGAGGGTGACGAG
>NZ_LZJG01000419.1:0-1987 GCF_001667785.1 Mycobacterium sp. E3247
GGCCGCGGAGTCGATCCTGCAGGCCGTCGCGCGCGGTGATCAAGACGATGCCGACGTCGCCCCAGTCGCGGATCACGTCGATGAGGTCGAAGCCGTCGCGCCCGGGCAGCATGACGTCGAGTACCACCAGGTCCGGGCGCAGCCCGTCCAGCGCCTCCTCCAGCCCGTCGCCGTCACCACGGCCGACGGTGTGGTAGCCGACGTCGGTGAGCGCCTCGCCGACCATCTCGCGGATCGTCTCGGAGTCTTCGACCACCAGAACCCGGGGCGCGCCGACGCTGAAGTGGCCGGCGGCGGCCCGCGGGCAGTTCGTCATGGGTCCCATTGTCGGCGCCGGCGCTGAAGTGAACCTGAAGCGGGCGTGCCATTGTCACGGGAGTCTCAGTGGTCACAAGAATGTCGGGATGCGCGTTGACTCACCTTCGCTGGTGGCAGGAGTGGCGAATGGGGCGCCAGCTTCTTCAGGTCCGCTTCAGTTCCGGCTCCTACCGTCCGGTGCCATGACCACAAACGACGACATCGACACCCCTCCGCCCACCCCGCCCGCGGCGAATCGACCTGGTGAGCCGCGCCGCCACTCCACCGCGGTGGTAGTCGGCGCAGGGCTGGCGGGCGCGCTGATCGGCGCGGCCGGCACCATCGCGGCGATCGCCTTCGCCTGGATCGTCAGCGTCGGCCCACCCGGCCCACCGCTACCGCCCGGGCCGCCGCCGATGATGGCGCTGCAGCACGGGCCGCCTCCCCCACCGATGGGCGGACCCATGGGTGGTTTCGGGTTCGCGCCGCCGCCCGGCCCGCCGGGCCCGCCGCATGGCGCCTGGCCGCCGCCACCCATGGCGCCCGGCCCGAATTTTCCGCCGCCCTGGCCACCGCCGCCGCCCCCACCCCCGCCGGACGCCACGGCGACGGCCGTTGTGCGTCGGCTGCCGGATGGCGCCCGGGTCATCCTGGTCGCCGACACCACACAAACCACGCAGGTGACGCACCAACTGCGGGCGCTGATGATCGGAGCGGGTGTGGTGACCCTGCTGGTCGCCGCGCTGCTGCTGGTGGCGGTCAGCCGGGTGGCGTTACGCCCACTGGACCGGTTGACCGCGCTGGCCAACGACATCCGGACCGGTGATCGCGGGCGGCGGCTGCGCCCCGACCGTCCCGATACCGAATTAGGCCGGGCCGCAAGCGCTTTCGACGGGATGCTGGATACTTTGGAGGCTTCCGAACGCCGGGCCCAGCGTTCCGCCGACGCGGCCCGGCGCGCCGAGACGGCAACCCGGCGCTTCATGGTCGACGCCGCCCACGAACTGCGCACCCCGATCGCCGGGATACAGGTCGCCGCCGAACAACTCGCCACCAGCGCCTCCCAGCAGCAGGGCGACGACGCGGCAGACGGTCAATATCGCAGGGCCAGCCTGTTGCTGTCCGACGCGCGGCGCGCAGGGCGGTTGGTCTCCGACATGCTCGATCTGAGCCGCATCGACGCCGGCCTGCCGTTGGACTCCCAGGCCGTCGACCTGGCGGCGATCGCCGACGCCGAAGCCGACCGGGCCGCGATGCTGGCGCCGCAACTGACCATCAGCCGCACCGGCGCCACCGAGCTGCTTCTGGACGCGGACCCCACCCGCATCGCGCAGATCCTGTCCAATCTGCTCGACAACGCCCGACGCTACACCCCGCGCGGGGGAGCCATCACGGTCGACGTGCGTGGGCGCACCGATGCCGCCGAGGTGACCGTCACCGACAGCGGCCCGGGCATTCCCGACGACGAGCGCGAGCGGATCTTCGAACGGCTGGTGCGACTGGACGCCGGGCGCGCCCGCGATCACGGCGGCGCCGGGCTGGGCCTGCCGATCGCCCGGGCGCTGGCGCGTGCCCACGGGGGCGAGCTGGTGTGTCTGCCGCACGAGGGCGGGGCGAGGTTCCGGCTCACGCTGCCGCTCGCCGCGGCGGTGGAATAAGGCCCATGGAAGAAAGGTGAGCGGTGGCCGCC
>NZ_LZJG01000420.1:0-1533 GCF_001667785.1 Mycobacterium sp. E3247
GCGCTGCCCTACTACGAGGCGCTGGCACTGTTCAAACTCGCCATCATCCTCGAAGGCTCGCACGCCCGGCAGGTCAAATCCGGCGTCGATGCCGACCGCACAGACATGGGCCCGCGAGTGATTCGATTGCTTCATGGCGCAGCGGAATTTGCGCGCGGGCAACGGCTATGACCGAACCGCTGACCGATCGGCGACGGCGCCTGCTACGCGCCGACATCGGCCGTACCGCTATCGCGTTGTTCGCTGAGCGCGGTTTTGACACGGTTACTGTAGGCGACATCAGCGCCGCCGCTGGAATCTCCGAACGGACCTTCTTTCGGTACTTCGCATCCAAGGACGAAGTACTGCTGGACTACGAACGTCATGTGTGGGAGCGACTGATCCACGCGCTGGCTTCGCGCCCGGCCGACGAGGGTCCGGTCACCGCGCTACGGCAAGCCTTTTTGGCCACCTCCCACGTCGAACCAGCAGACCGTCTACGCGTCGTGCAACTGGGCCGCATTCTTGCCCAGGCACCGGAGTTGAATGCCCGCAGCCGCGGCCAGCGCCTGGTCAACGACGACGAGCTCGTCGCGCTGGTGGCGGGACGTTTCCCCAAGGGACACAAGGAGTCAACGATGCACGCGCGCATCGCCGTAACGGCGATGAACGCCGTCGCCGCCGCAGAGTTCGGCGCTTGGGTCCAAGGCGGCGGGCGGGGCGACCCGGCCGAGCGAATCCGGGCGGCACTGTCCCTGCTCGAGCAGGGAATCGGCAAGTTCGACGGAGGAGGAGACAACCAGTGACCAATCTCTTCGATCTGACCGGACGCACTGCACTTGTCACCGGCGCCACCCGCGGCATCGGCCGGGCGATCTGCGCGCAGCTGGCATCGTCGGGGGCGGACATCGTGGTAGTCAGCCGCAATTCTGAGGCATGCGAAAAGACCTCAGCCGAGATCGCCGCCACTGGTCGGCGCGCATTCTCGTTGCCCGCCAACGTCAACCGATGGGCCGAATGTGACCGCCTGGTTGACGAAGCCTACGCGGCCGTTGGGCGCATCGACATATTGGTCAATAACGCGGGATCGTCAGTGCGTTACGACAGTGTCGATGCGATCAGCGAAGAGCTCTTCGACAAGACCATTGCGCTGAACCTGAAGGGACCGTTCCGACTGACCGCCGCCATCGGCACCCGGATGGCGGCGGACGGCGGCGGCACCGTGGTCAACATCAGCACTATCTCCGCACACATGGGGGCCTCGCACGCCATCGTGTACGCCGCCGCCAAGGCGGGCCTCAACAATCTCACCAAGTCGTTCGCCCGGGCCTTCGCACCCAAAGTACGGGTCAACGCGGTCATGCCTGGCGCCGTCGACACCGACGTCATGAAGGCATGGCCGCAGACCGAACGCGACTTCGCGGCCAGCACCGCGCTACTCGGCCGAGTCGGTCAGCCAGACGAAATCTCGGGCGCAGTACTGTATCTGGCCTCTGATGCGGCGAGCTTCACCACCGGACAGGTCTTGGCCGTCGACGGCGGACACGTTCCCGG
>NZ_LZJG01000421.1:0-704 GCF_001667785.1 Mycobacterium sp. E3247
CTCGGTGTGTTGGCCACCGGCGTCGCCGAGGGCCGGCGCATATTCGCCAACACCATCAAGTACGTGCTGATGGGCACATCAAGCAATTTCGGCAACACGTTCAGCGCCGCGGCGGCGTCGGCGTTTCTGCCGTTCCTGCCGATGCTGGCCAGCCAGCTCTTGCTGGGCAACCTGCTCTATGACGCCTCCCAACTGGCGATCCCCAGCGATCGGGTCGATGAGGAGCAGCAGAATGCGCCGTCGCACTGGAACGTCGCGTTCATCCGCAGGTTCATGCTGACGTTCGGCCCGATTAACTCGCTGTTCGACTTCTTGACCTTCGGATTCATGGTCGGCATCCTGCACGCTGGCGAAGTGGCGTTCCACACCGGCTGGTTCTTGGAAAACATTCTCACCCAGACGTTTATCGTGTTCGCGATCCGCACCCGCAGGGTGCCATTTCTGCGCAGCAGGCCCGGCGCTCTGCTTTCGGTCACGCTGATGTCAGTGGACGTGATCGGCATCGCGCTGACCGTCACGCCGCTTGGCCGCAAACTGGGCTTCACCCCGCTGCCATGGCAGTTTTACGTGGCGCTGGCCATGTTCATCGTCGTCTATCTGGTGCTCGTGGACCTGACCAAGAAGGTGTTCTACAGCGAGCCGATGCGGGTGTTCGGCCAGCCCTACCGCACCCGGGGTCTGCATCACCGCATTCAGCGGCGCGC
>NZ_LZJG01000422.1:0-17276 GCF_001667785.1 Mycobacterium sp. E3247
TGCGGCGCTGGGCCGACCACTTGTGGGACACCGGCATTGAGTTCGGCACCATCGGGGTCGGCAAGGGTGAACACCGCCTGGAGATCACCACGTTTCGCGCCGACGCCTACGACCAGGTGTCGCGCAAACCCGCGGTGCAATACGGCGAGCGCCTCGAGGACGATCTGGTGCGCCGCGATTTCACCGCGAACGCGATGGCCGTGCGCATCACGCCGGACGGGCCGGGCGAATTCCTCGATCCCCTCGGCGGTTTGGCGGCCCTGCGCGATCGGGTGCTCGACACCCCGGCCGCACCCGAGGTGTCCTTCGGCGACGACCCGCTGCGGATGCTGCGTGCGGCCCGGTTCGTCTCGCAGCTCGGCTTCGCCGTCGCGCCGCGGGTGCGCGAAGCGATCGAGGCGATGGCCCCCGAGCTGGCGCGGATCAGCGCCGAACGGGTGGCCGCCGAGTTGGACAAGCTGCTCCTCGGCGACGACCCGGTGTCCGGCATCGACCTGCTGGTGCAGACCGGGATGGGCGAGGTCGTGCTGCCCGAGGTCGGCGGCATGCAGATGGCCATCGACGAACATCACCAGCACAAGGACGTCTACCAGCATTCGCTGACGGTGCTGCGGCAGGCGATCGCGCTGGAGGACGACGGCCCGGACTTGGTGCTGCGCTGGGCCGCGCTGCTGCATGACATCGGCAAGCCCGCCACCCGGCGGCACGAAGCCAACGGCGGCGTGAGCTTCCACCACCACGAGGTGGTGGGTGCCAAGATGGTGCGAAAGCGGTTGCGGGCGTTGAAGTATTCCAAGCAGATGGTCGAGGACGTCTCGCAGCTGGTTTATCTGCATCTGCGGTTCCACGGGTACGGCGAGGGGAAATGGACCGATTCCGCGGTGCGCCGCTACGTCACCGACGCCGGGCCGTTGCTACCGAAACTGCACAAGCTGGTGCGGGCCGACTGCACCACCCGCAACAAGCGCCGGGCCGCCCGGTTGCAGGCCAGCTACGACCGGTTAGAGGCACGGATCGCCGAACTGGCCGCCCAGGAGGATCTGGAGCGCGTGCGTCCGGATCTGGACGGCAACCAGATTATGACGCTGCTCGACATCCCGGCCGGCCCGCAAGTCGGCGAGGCGTGGCGATTCCTCAAAGAGCTGCGCTTGGAGCGCGGACCGCTGACGGCCGAGGAGGCGAGCGCCGAATTGCTGAGCTGGTGGCGCTCGCGGGGGAACCAGTAACGGCGTTGTGCCGTCTGATCTTTCGTGGACTATTGCATGGGTGCCGACGACGGCACGGCGGATATCTTTCACCACGACTTGGACCTCGACCTGGACGGCGACGGCCGGTTTGATGCGTTCGGGCTGGATCTCGACGGTGACGGCCTGCGCGACGACGCGCTCGCGGACCTTGACGGTGACGGCATCGCCGATCACGCGGTGCTCGACCTCGACAACGATGGCACTCCCGAGGCGTACTTCACCGACGACGGATCGGGAACGTGGGGAGTGGCCACGGAACGGGGCCGGCAACTGCGGTGGTTCGGGCTCGACGGTGTCGAGCACACTGGCGGCCCGCTGGTCGACTTCGACGGCCAGGGCGGCGTCAACGACCGACTCTTCGACATCGACGGCGACGGGGTAGCCGACCGGGTGTTGTGCGCCGATGAAGGCGGTGCCATCGGATACGTCGACACCGACGGTGACGGCAAGTGGAATGTCCGGCTGAGTGATACGGACGGCGACGGCTTAGCCGACGGGGCGAGCGCGCTGTAAGACGTGTTGTGGGTGGGTGGAGGCAACGTGAATTGACCACCGCCATGGGGATATTTAGCCTGGTCAGTACACGTTGCCCGATCAGTTCGAAAGGGGTGGCAATGTTCGTCGACACCGTGCTTTTGCACTCCGGAGGCAACGACTCACACCGCGCGGGCGGGCACGCCCAAGAGGGCGCCGACCAACTCGCGCAGGGACCGCTGGGGTCGGGGATGTTCGGTGACTTCGCCGCGGCCGATTCATTCCATTCGGCAGTGACGGCGGCACACACGCAGCACATGCAGACCCTGGAAGGGCATAAGCAGACACTGACCGACGTCGGCGCGAAGGCGCACTACGCTGCCAGGGGATTCACCGACATGGACCAGCACAACGCGGGCGAGCTGCGGGCGGTGCGGCCTGGGGCGAGTACAAGAACTTCACGCATCTGAGCGAAAGCCACCACGCCCCTCCGATCGAAACCGACGGAGCGATGAGAGGCCACCCTGTTGGATCGCGGGGCGCGCCGAACTACCCTTTCCCGGCTGCGCCACGTACCTAGGCTGTGCGGCAAACGACGTTGTGCCAGACCCATGAACGGGTGGCCGCCTGGTGGTGCCCAGGGTAATGCGCCTACGCCTAATCCCAAGTTGGAAGCGAGGGGCGAGTCGTATTTCGACCCTTCAACTGGTCGATCCTTCCGACGCCGCGTTCAGCACCTACAGAGATGGCAGGGACAGCGGGACTGAGACGAGGTCGTAATGACCGGTGAATTGCTGCCTGGGAGCCGTCTGCCCCACTATGGAGCGGGGATGTGCGCGCAATTCCCGACAGATCGTCTCCACACGTTTGTCGGCGGTGAGGAGGGTGCATGGTGGAGAGCCAGCCTTGGGGGCCTGTCGAGGGCCCGACCCCGCAGTCGTCCATTGCAAACCGGCCACCGAGCTATGCTGAGTTGCCTGCGCGCCACTCGCTGCGTTGGCTGGCGATTGCGGTAGTCCTAACCGCCGCGGTGGCCATCATCGCTCTAATTCTGGCCTTAACGCGACCGGCGGACTCTCGCTCGTCGTCCACGACCACGACCACGACCACGACCACGACACCCGCCTATAACAGTGGAGAGACCGCGGCGGCCCAACAAAAGCTCTGCGACACCTACAAACTGGTAGCTCGAGCCGTGCAAGTTGACACGAACGGAAGCGACAAAGCCCTGGCTCGCACCGCCACTACGAACGCAGCCGTCATGCTCGAGAATGCAGCCGCAGACCCAGCCCTCGACGCTAAACACCGTGACACCGCCCGCGCGTTAGCTGCCGCGTACTTAACTGCGACGGCAAAAGCCACGAATGGTGTGGTTTCAGATTCTGAATGGCAGGCCGCGCTCGACGACGTTATAGCCAAAGACGCAGCGATGAAACAGGTATGTGGTGGTGCTTGACCTTCCGCCCGGCAGGTGGACGGCGTTGCTGATCGGTCCATGGTGGTCGGCGCCCTCGACGGCGATGCGCGGCGCCGCACAGCACTGGAGGCAGGCTTGCTTAGAGCAACAGCAGTACTCCCACCAGTTGACCGCCTTTCAGAATTTACTAGCTGCAAATAATCAAGGCCATACCGCAGACGATCTTGTTGCGCGTTTTCACGATGGCGCAAAGTTCCACATGGATGCTGCAGAGAAATATCAAACGAAAGCGGAGGCATTCGATTCCGGCGCAGATGCCATAGATTTCCTCCGAAGCCGTCTGACCGAAATAGCGACTAAGGGTGACCAGGATATAGATCGGATTCTCGCATCGAAAGAGCCGCTACCGCAGCAATTAGCCGAAATACATACGATCCAAGAGAGCTGCAACGCCGACGCAGCGAACGCAAGCCGGGACGCGACGAATAAGATTGTGGGCGCCACGCAGAAAATTCTCGACATCGAAGGTGTCGGAACTGACGCACGAACGTGGGCACGTGAGCACGGCCTCAATATCGACAGCGCTCCACCACCCCAGTCAATCAGTGCGAATGACTTAAAGCCAGCATTCGGAAGTGGCGAACATGGTGGTGGCAGTGAAGTGAAGCATCCATCCGGGCCAGCGATGTCGTTTGGTGTTGCAGAACACGGCGGACAAGACAGTGGCGCTGCGGCCAGTGTGCAAGGTCATGGTGCGCAGGCTGCCTCCCCTGGGGTAGTCGGGGCTGGGTGGCGCGGTAACACAGGGACTCTTCCGGCTTCCCCTTCGCCGAGCACGCCGTTGCCCGGTACCGGTGGATCGGTGGGGTCTGCGATGCCCGGCGTGCCCGGTGGATCGATGGCATCAGTCGGCATGGGACAAGGCAGCGCGCCAAACCTAGCCCAGTCTTTCGCGAGTGGCATGGCGACAGGGCAGCCGGCCGGTGCCGGCGCTCAAGGGATTTCGTCAGGTGCGATCAATGCGATGGAGTCGGGAGGTGGTACACCGCCGCAGTCTGAAACCCCTATGGGGACGGCGCCGGTAACGCCGACCGCGCCTAGCGGGGGGGTTTTCATTCCCGCGAGCAACCCGGTTGACACACCCGCGCCAGCCGCTCCCGCGCCACCGGCCACAGGCACAGCTCCGATCGCGCCAGTCATAACCGGCGGATCGTGGTCCGGAACACCAGCAGCTATAGGCGGGAACCCCGGTGGCCCCGCGGGGCCATTGCCTGCATACGGCTCGGATCTGCGGCCACCGATTGCGGCGCCCCCAGCAATGCCGTCAGTGCCAACGAGCCCGGTATCGGGCGCGCCGGTCGCATCGTCGCCAGGTTCGTCCCCATCAGCGGGTGGGCCGCTGGTTTCTCCGGTCGAGCGTGCGGCTCCCGCAGCCGCCGCCGGACAGGCGGGTGCGAACTCGTCGGGCGCGATCGGCGCATCAGCAATGTCGGCGGCGACCGGCGCGACTGCCGGCACAGTCTCGAGTAGAGCAGCGGAGCAACAGCGGCTGCAGCGGGTTGTCGATGCGGTGGCCCGCCAAGAGCCGCGACTTTCGTGGGCGGCAGGTCTGCGGGACGACGGCACCACCACTCTGCTGGTTACCGACCTCGCTGGCGGATGGATTCCACCTCATGTTCGTCTACCCGCCCACGTGGCCCTGCTTGAGCCTGCCCCGCGCCGGCGAGACGCCACCGTGGTGGACTTGCTAGGGACCGTCGTGGCCGCCGCCGCTCATGAGCACAACACTTACGTCGCCGAATCGGACCCCGAAGCCCCCACCCTGAATGGTGACCGTCCAGCGCGCTCAGCAGCACCCCACGTCGACGAATTGGGGCCTACATTGGTGGAGGCTGTTCGCCGTCGCGACGGTCTGCCACGGATCGCACAAGCAGTCGTCGCCCCGGCTGTGCGGAAAACCGGCGTGCTAGGAAGCGAAGCCGAGCTATTGCGGACATGCATCGGCGATATTCAGCAGTCGACAATGAATGCTTATCCCAATCACGATCCGGCAGCCGTCGGGGATTGGATGCTGCTATCGGCAATCAAGGCCATGATCGATGGGCATGAGTACCTCGCGAATTACCACCTTGCCTGGTTTGCCGCAATCAGCCGACGACGGGCTTGAGAGCGGGGCATCGGCGTACCCAAGGTGATGTTACTGAGGCGCGGAAGTACGAGGTCGCAACGACGTGAATACGTCGTCAGCGCGCCTGTGACAGAATGACAGTGCAACGCGGCAAGCGAAATGGTGACTAGGCCATAGCGATGGGGGTGAAGTCATGACCGGTGATGCGGTACCGGCGTTTCCCCCGAGCCCTGGTGGCGCTCCGATCCGAATCACACCGGAGATCCTGTTGCAGGGACTGGGGATAGTGCCGCCGCCACCGGTGACGATGCCACCCCCGCCGCCGCCGGACCCGTCGCCTGCGGGTGCTGCCGGTGCAGGGCTCTATGCGGCTTCCGGTGCCGGCGTGCCCAAGGATGCGGCCGATAGCGTCCAAGGAGACGCGGACCGTCGAGCGCACGCCGCCGACGCGGCCGCGAAATTTCCCGAAAACGAAGCTCAGTCAGCACAGCAGATGCAAAACGTCGGTCAACAAGCCCCGCAGATGATGCAGCAGATGCTGCAAAGCATCACGGGTGCGCTCGGCGGCGCGGTCGGCGGCATCATGCAGCCGCTGACGCAGCTCCCGCAGCAGGCGATGCAGGCCGGCCAAAGCGCCATCCAGCCGCTGATGAGTGCAGTCCAGGGCGGCGCCCACGGAGCCGGACTGGCAAGCGACGCGCACCTTGTCGACAGCGTCGGCCCGGGCTCCGGAGCCGGCGGCGGCCTGGGCTCGGGCGGTGGCGGCGCGGGCCTGGGCGGTGGCGGCACTACCCCGGCCAGCTCGTTGGGTCCGCCTCCGGTGCCGACGTCATCCCCGCCGACTACCCCCGCCGGGGCGGCCAAGGGCGCGATGATGCCGCCAGTCAGCGGCGCGCCGACCGCGTCGGGGCAGACCGGCATGGGCGGTATGGGGATGATGCCGCCCGGAGCGATGGGCGGCCACGGCGAAGGCGGCAACAAGGAGAAGCCTCCGGAGAAGCGAATCTCGGCGCCCGGCGTGCCCAACGGCCAGCCCGTCAAGGGCCGCCTGACGATGCCGCCGAGCCCGCCGGGGCCCAAGCCCGGTGAGGAGAAACCCACCGTGGTCACCAACCGGCCGCATCGCCGAATCGTCATCATGCCCAACGACGACGAGGCGAAGGAATAACCCGCCTCACTTCGCCAGAAGGTGAGTGGTCGGTCCACGCGCCCGGCAGTAGGGTCGCTACGTAATCGCTCGTTATTGACAGCGGAACTGCCGATTCGTGCATGCTATTGAGTACGGTTTTGCGCGGCCAGAGGGTGTGGGAAAAAAGGGGACCAGGGTGGGGCAGTCATTGACTGATCCGCTGATGATGCACGCGGTGGCGGTCTTGGCCCGCGGCCACGCGCTGTTCGCCGGTGAGGCCGCCGCCGCCCGGGTCGACAAGACGCAGCATCACGCTGTCGTCAGAACCGAAGGCCTACCCGCCGCCGCGGCGCAAAGGTCGACAAACACGCTGAACGAAGTCCGCCAGGCGAGCACCACCGACCGCGCGCTGGCACGAATCATGACCGCGGCGCGCGCCGACCACGCGGACGCGAGGGTGACCACCCGGGCGAACCTCGACGACGCCAAAACCGACGCCGCGTCGACGCCCGACACGCCGATGGCGCGACGTGAAGCCATGGTCCGGATGGCGGCGAGGCTGCGCGCCCAGCACCGCCACATCCTGAACTCGCGCCGGCGGGCACGGCTCCTGGCGCTGCGGCTGCGGCGGCTGCGCTACCGACAGAGGGGGGCGGCGATGCGAGGCGGGCAGGGCAACGGCCGCGGGGCCGTCATGGCGGCGATTCATAAAGCATTGGATATCAAGGGGATTCACGATCCGGCCGCACGTGTCCGCTGGGAACGCGGCATGGATTTGGTCGCTCGCCGCGAATCCAATTACAACGCCAACGCGGTTAACGGCTGGGATTCGAACGCGGCGCGGGGGACACCGAGCAAGGGTGCCTGGCAATTCATCGCACCCACGTTCGCGGCCTATCACGAGCCGGGCACGTCGCGCGATATCCACAACTTGGTGGCGCAGGCGTGCGCGTTCATCAACTATGCGATGGGCCGCTATCACGTCGCCGCGGACGCGTCGAATCTGGCCGATCTGATTCAGCAGGCCGATCCTCGCCGATCACCGAAGGGGTATTGAGCATGCCGCTGAGTTTGTCGAACCGTGACCAGAATTCCGGTCACCTGTTCTACAACCGACGGTTGCGCGCGGCGACCACCCGGTTCTCGGTCCGAATGAAGCACGACGACCGCAAGCAGACCGCCGCGTTGGTGTTGTCGATCTTGCTGGTGGCCATCGCCGCCGGGTGGATGATGTTACTGAACGTGCTGAAACCGACTGGCGCGGTTGGCGAATCGGCGATCATCGGCGACCGCGATTCCGGCGCGATCTACGCCCGCATCGACGGCCGGCTCTATCCGGCCCTCAATCTGACGTCCGCCCGGCTGGCCACCGGCACGGCGAACCCGCCGACGTGGGTCAAGCGCGGTGAGATCGCAAAGTATCCGACCGGGCCCCTGATCGGTATCCCGGGCGCGCCGGCGGCGATGCCGGTGAACCGGGGCGCGATCTCCGCGTGGGCCGTGTGCGACACGGCCGGCCGCCCGCGCAGCGGCGAGAAGCCGGTCGTCACGTCAATCGCGGGCACGCTCAACGGCGGTGACCGCGCGGCACCGCTGGCCGACGACGCCGGCGTGCTCGTGACGTTCGAGGGCAACACGTACGTGATCTGGGGCGGCAAACGTTCGCAGGTCGATCCGGCCAGCAGAGCGATCACCCTCAGCCTGGGCCTGGATCCGGGAGTGACGTCACCGGTGGAGATTTCGCGCGCGCTCTACGACGGGCTGCCGGCGACCGAGCCGCTGCGCGTCCCGGACGTCCCGCAGGCGGGCGCGCCGTCGACGTGGGTCTCCGGCTCGCAGGTGGGTGCGGTGCTGCAGGCCCAAACCGCCGGCGGCGGCAAGCAGTTCTACGTCCTACTGCCCGACGGCGTCCAGAAGATCACCAGCTTCGTCGCCGACCTGCTCCGCAGCGCCAACTCCTACGGGTCGACGGCCCCGCGCGTGGTGACCCCCGACGTGTTGGTCAACATCCCCCAGGTGAGCTCGCTGGACGTCGATTACTACCCGACCAAGCGCCTGAATTTCATTGACACCGCGGCGAATCCGACCACCTGCGTCGGCTGGGAGAAGGGTTCGACGGATCCGCAGGCCCGCGTCGTCGTCTACAACGGGCGGGGGCTTCCGGTGTACTCCTACCTCGACGACCGGATCGTGCACCTGGTGCGCGACGACCGGGACCCGGCGTCGGTGGTCGCCAACCAGGTGCTGGTGCTGCCGGGGGCGGCCAACTTCGTCACCTCGACCAGCGGGGTGATCACGTCCGATTCGCGCGAATCGCTGTTCTGGGTGTCCGACAACGGCGTCCGCTTCGGCATCGCCGCCAACGACGACACGCTGCGCGCCCTTGGACTCGACCCGGCCTCGGCGGTACAGGCGCCGTGGCCGTTGCTGCGCACGTTCGCTGCGGGTCCGGCGTTGTCGCGGGAGGCAGCACTCGTGGCGCGCGACACCGTGCCGGCGCTCGGCAAGGCGGCTGTGGTGACGACATCGGCGAAGGCGGGAGGCTAGGGATGTCCAAGAAAGCGTTTCCCATCAACCGGGTCAGAATCGAACCGCCGAAACCCGTTCGGGTAGCGCCGAGTGCGCCGATCGCCCTGCCGGAGCGCGAGCCCCGCAATATCTGGGTGATGATCGGGGTGCCGGCATTGATCGTGGCGCTGATCGGCACCATCGTCATGCTCTACGTGTCCGGGGTGCGCAGCCTGTCGACCGGGTTCTTCCCCTTGATGGGCATCGGCGCGTTCAGCATGCTGGCGTTCTCCGGACGCTTCGGGCGGGCTCGCAAGATCACCTGGGGCGAAATGGAAAAGGGCCGCCGCCGCTACCTGCGCGACCTGGACTCCAACCGCGACGAGATCCAGAGCGCGGTGTGCGCGCAGCGCGAATGGCAGCACGCGGTGCACTCCGATCCACACGGTCTGGGCGCGATCATCGGCGGCCCGCGGATGTGGGAGCGCGGCCGCGGCGATGCGGATTTCTTGGAGGTGCGGTTGGGGACCGGCGTGCAACACGCCCCGGACTCCGTCTTGTCCGTGACGTGGCCCGACATCGCCTCCGACGAGGAACTCGAACCCGTCACTGGGCAGGCGCTGCGCGATTTCATTTTGGAGCAGCGCAAGATTCGCGACATCGCCAAGGTGGTCAACCTGCGGTCGGCGCCGGGCTTCAGCTTCGTCGGCGAAGACCTGGACCGGCTGCGCTCGCTGATGCGGTCGGTGTTGTGCTCGCTGGCCGTGTTTCACAACCCGCGCGACGTGAAACTGATGGTCGTCACCCGCAATCCCGAGGTGTGGTCGTGGATGGTGTGGTTGCCGCACAACCTGCACGACGAGCTGTTCGACGCCTGCGGCTGGCGACGCCTGGTCTTCGCCACCCCGGAAGAGTTGGAGGAGACCCTCGGCGCCGAGCTGCACATGAAGGGCAAGCGCGGCGCGTGGACACCGCTGGCGGCGGCCAGCCCGACCGCGATGGGTTCGGCGCTCGAAACCGGCGGCGATGCCGTCGATCTGGGACCGCACCTGGTGATCGTCGACGACAACACCGGCAGCCCCGACGCGTGGGAGAGCGTGGTCGGGCAGGTCGGCAAGGCGGGAATTACCCTGCTGCGCCTGGCCTCTCGCGTCGGCACCGGCGTGGGGTTCGCCCAGGACCAGGTGTTCGAGATGGGCGACCGGCACAGCACACCGGTGAACGGCAACGTCAAATTGGGCCGGAACGGCTCAGACGCCGACGGTGAAGACGGGCGCCCGGCGCCGCTGTTACGGGTGCGCGGCAAGTTCTTCGCCCATGCCGACCAGCTGTCGATTCACCGCGCCTACCGCTACGCCCGGGCGATGGCGCGGTGGTCACCGACCAGCCGCAGCGAGATCGCCGACTCGACCGGCGGCGCCGCCGAACTGTTGCGTGGGCTTGGCATCGTCGATCCCCGCGAGCTGGACGTCGACCGGTTATGGGCCGAGCGGCGCGGCCGCGGCGACGAGCGGTGGTGCGAGATCCCGGTCGGCGCGAAACCCACCGGCGAGCTGCAGAACATCATCATCCGCGCGAAAGACTTCGGCGGCTTCGGTTTTCACTCCGTGGTCATCGGCACCAGTGGTTCGGGAAAGTCGGAGTTCTTCCTGTCGCTGGTCTACGGCATCGCGCTGACGCACTCGCCGGAGACGTTCAACGTCATCTTCGTCGACATGAAGTTCGAATCGGCGGCGCAGGACATCATGGGCATCCCGCACGTCGTGGCGGCGCTGTCGAACCTGGGCAAGGACGAGCGCCATCTGGCAGAGCGGATGCGCAGGGTCATCGACGGCGAGATCAAGCAGCGCTATGAGCTGTTCACGTCGGTGGGCGCGCGCGACGCCAACGACTACGAAGAGATCCGGCTGGCCGGACGGGATCTCCCGCCGGTGCCCGTCCTGCTCGTCATCGTCGACGAGTACCTGGAACTCTTTGCCAACCACGAGAAGTGGATCAACCTGATCATCCACATCGGCCAGGAAGGCCGCGGCGCCAACGTCTTCTTCATGCTAGGTGGTCAGCGGCTGGACCTGTCATCATTGCAGAAGGTCAAGTCCAACATCGCGTTCCGGATCGCGCTGCGCGCCGAGTCCGGTGACGACAGCCGCGAGGTGATCGGTTCGGACGCCGCCTATCACCTGCCGTCGAAAGAGAACGGCTTCGCGCTGCTGAAGGTGGGGCCGCGTGACCTCGAACCGTTCCGCTGCTTCTACCTCTCGGCTCCCTTCGTGGTCCCGAAGGGCAAGGAGGTCGCGACCACCGTCGACATGACCTTGACCAAACCGCGCCTCTACAACTGGCAATACCAGCCGCTCGACACGGCCGACGCCGCGGCGCTTGAAGCCGCAGCCGCCGTCGACACCGAACCGGACGAATTCCTCTACCACGACGACGGTTTCAAGCGAAAGAAGATCGTCGACGTGCTGCGCGAGTCGTTGCAGCATGTCCCGCACCGGTCGCCGCGACGGCCCTGGCTCGAGCCGCTGGAAGACCCCCAGCCCGTCGACGTGCTGGTGTCGGCCTACCGCGGCAAGCCCTGGCATGTGGACTACGGCCAGAACGCGGGCCTGATGTTTCCGGTGGGCGTGATGGACATCCCCGAGGAGTCCAAGCAGGTCGTGCACGCGGTCGACGCGCTGCGCAGCAACGTGATCGTGGTGGGCGCCAAGCAGCGGGGCAAGACGACCACGCTGATGACGCTGATGTGCTCGGCGGCAGCGATGTACAGCCCGGCGCGCGTGACGTTCTTCTGCATCGGCGGTGCCACGCTGGCGCAGGCGGCGTCGCTGCCGCACGTCACCGACATCGTGTCACCGAAGGACGCCGAGGGCATCGAGCGCATCCTGAGCAGCATGGACGCGTTGATCGACGCGCGCGAGAATTCGTTCCGGCGCTTGAAGATCGACCTCGACGGTTTCCGGGAGCGCCGGTTCGCGCCGGGCAGCGACGGGCTGGGCGGTACCGACGCCAACGACCCCTTCGGCGACGTATTCGTGGTGGTGGACGACTACGACGACGTGTACTCGAAAGACACCGTCTTGGGGGATCGCATCATCTCATTGAGCAGCCGTGGTCCCGAGTACGGGGTCCACGTGATGTGCAGCGCCGGCGGCTGGATTCACGGGCAGCGGCAGAGCCTGCTGCAAAACGCCACGGCGCGAATCCAATTGCGCCTGGCCGACCCGAGCGAAAGCCAGATGGGACACTCGTCGCTCGAGTCGCGTGACGCCGCGCGGCGGACGCTGAACCGGCCGGGCTTCGGTCTGACGGATAGCCTGCACGAGCTGCGGGTCGGCATCCCTGCCCTGACCGAACCCGCGACCGGGGCGCTGGTCAGCATCGTCGACGTCGGCGGGCGGATCGCCGACGTGGCGGGCGTGACCAAACACGCGACGTTGCAGCGGCTTCCGCAGCGGGTGGAGCTGCGGGCGATCCTCGAATACGAGGCAGCGCATCCCAGTGGCGATGACCTGTCGATCGCCTTCGCCATCGGTGAGCGACACGAACTGGGCCCGGTTCCGCTCAAGCTCCGGGAGAGCCCGGGGCTGATGATCCTGGGCCGGCAGGGCTGCGGCAAGACGCTGTCGCTGGTGTCCATCGGCGAGGCGATCATGAGCCGATTCAGCCCAGAGGATGCACAGCTGACGCTCATCGACCCCAAGACGGCGCCGCATGGGCTGCGCGACCTGAGCGGGCCCGGTTATGTACGCGCGTACGCCTATGACCAGGACGAGATCGACGAGGTGATAACCCAACTCGCGCAGCAGATCTTGCTGCCCCGGCTGCCTCCCAAAGGCTTGAGCCAGGAGGAGCTGCGTGCGCTCAAACCCTGGGAGGGCGCGCGGCATTTCGTGCTCATCGACGACGTCCAAGACCTGCGCCCCGATCAGAGCTACCCGCCCAAACCCCCGGTAGGCGCGGCGTTGTGGAAGCTGATGGAACGCGCCCGGCAGATCGGCCTGCACGTGTTCACCACCCGCAACAGCGCGAACTGGGCGACGCTGCAGATGGATCCGTGGATGAGGTTCCAGAACTCGGCGAAGGTCGCGCAGCTGTATATGGACAACGACCCGCAGAACCGGATCAACCGCGCGGTGCGCGCTCAAGCGTTGCCGCCGGGACGCGGTCTGATGGTCAGCGCCGACGGCGACGTGGAAGGGGTGCTGGTCGGGCTGCCGTCGACCGTCACCGTCCCGCAGCAGTAGCGGCCGGAACAGGCGGCGCCGCAACGGGTTCCACGGAGGCGCCCGCCCGGCGGAGGAGCGTGCGGGGCCACCAGAACCAACGGCCCAGCAGCGCCACGATGGACGGCACGATGAACGCCCGCACCACCAGGGTATCCAACAACAGCCCCACCGCGATGGTGGTGCCGATCTGCGCGATGCTGAGCACACTGCTGCTGAGCAACGCCAGCATGGTCAGGCCGAAGACGATGCCGGCGACAGTGACCACACCGCCCGTGCCGCCGAAGGCGCGAATGATGCCAGTCCGCAGGCCCGCTGACGCTTCCTGTTTGATGCGTAACGCCAGCAGCAGGTTGTAGTCCGCCCCGACGGCGATCAGCGCGATGAACGCGATCGGTGCGACGGCCCAGTGCAGATCGTGGTGCAGCAGGTGCTGCCAGATCAGCACGCTGGCGCCGACCGCCGATGCGTAAGAGGTAACGACGGTCCCGACGACGACCAGGCCGGCGACCGGGCTGCGCAGCATCGCAGTGACGATCAAAAAGATGAGGACCAACGCGGCGCCCACGAGCAGCTTGACGTCCCCGGCGACGAAGCGCTGCAGGTCGGCGGTCACCGGGCCGACGCCGGCGAGGTCGACCTCGGTGGGGGTCAGGGTGCCTTCCTTGGTGGCCTCCTTGATGGCGGCCCGCACCTGATCTGCCCGCTTGGCCCCGTCAGCACCCCACTCCGATCCGTCGCCGTACACCAACAGGTATGCGGCACAGCCGTTCTCGGAGATCAGCTGGCCCAGCGCGGTGGCGTAGCGTGGATCGGTCAGCGCCCGTTGGGGCAGGTAGAAATCGGCCGCCGCACTGCCCCGGAACTGTGTCGCGATCTCGTCCAGGTAGTCGGTCAACTGCCGCATCTGGGGTCCGAGCGTGTCGGTCAGGCCAAGCAGATCGTGGGTGGCCGAACGCGCTCGTGCCAGCGCGTCTTTCATGGACGCGATGCTCCGCGGAAGCCCGGACATCGCGGCGGCGGCCGTGCTCGAGCCGCTGGTCAGTTCCGCGGCGCCGGCCCTGAGGCGGCTCGAGGTCTGCACCAGGCCGTCGACCGGCTGGAGCACGCGGTCCACCGTCGAGCAGATCGGGTTGGCGGCGCAGTCGGGGGTTCGCCCGACGATGTCGCGCAGCGGGTCAAGGTAACCCGAGACCGTCGTGACGTTGTGCTGCAACCCGTCCATGCCGGCGCGCATGTCCTGCGCCGCGCCGGAGACCTCGGCCAGTCCCGTACCGCCGCCGCGCAATCCGTTGCCGAGGCCCTCCACCGCACGCTGGGTCTGCGCCAGCGCGTCGTCGAGTTCGGAGACTCGCCTGAGGCGCTGGGAAAGCGAGTCCATGGTGTCCCCGAACTGGCGGCCGAGCACCCCGGCCTGATAGCTCAGGGTGGCCTGTTCGGGCACCGTGCCGTCGGGGCGGCTGGCGGACTGCACCGCACGGACGCCCGGCACGGCCATGATGTGGCGGGTGATTCGCTCGATGGCGATCAGGCCGGCCGGGTTGCGCAGGTCGTGGTCGGCTTGGATCGCGATGACGTCGGGCAGCAGCGCGTTGGCCGCGAAATGGCGGTCGGCGGCGACATATCCGCGATTGGAGTCGGTGGCCGACGGCGTGGCGGCGGGTTCGTCGAAGCCGATCCGCATGCTCGCCAGCGGTAGCGCGGCCAGCAGCGTCAACGCGCCCGCCGTGACCAGGATCGGACCCGGCCACCGGGCGACGGCCGTCCCGACGCGGCGCCAGCGCCGAGCCGTGGTCGACGGGCGCGGTTCGAGATAGCCTCGGCGTATGGCCAGGCTCATCAGGGCCGGCGTCAGGGTCAGCGCAGCGAGCATGGTCGCCAGAATGCCGATGGCACAGGGCAGCCCGGCGCTGCGGAACGAACCCACCTGGGCGAACACCAGGCAGGCCAGCGCCACCGACACGGTCAGTGCCGACCCGATCACGACGGGCGCGATGGAACGGTAGGCCTCCGCCAGTGCCTGGGGCGGCGGGACGCCGTGGCGGCGGCCCTCGTGGTAGCGGCCGACCAGGAAGATCGCGTAGTCGGTGCCGGCGCCGAGCGTCATGGCCGCCATGAGTGCAACCGAAAATAGCGACACCTCAACCACATTCGCCTGCCCGAGGGCGGCGACGACGGCGCGGGCCAGTGCTAGTGCCAGACCGACGGAGATCAGCGGGATCGCGGCCGCGATCGGCGATCGGTATACGACCAGCAGGAGAAGCAGGATGAGGCCGATGGTGGCGGCGGTGATGCCGAGCATCTGTCGATCGATCGCGGAGAATTCGTCGACGATCGTCGCACCGGGCCCGGTGACATGGACTGCCAGGCCCGCCGGCGGTGAGAGGTTCCGCACGGTGGCGCGGACCGCGTTGACCGAATCGCGCGCCTGGGCCGTGCCGAGCATGCCGGCCAGCCGCACCATGACGCTGACGGCCCGTCCGTCCCGACTCTGCGCGCCGGCGGCCGTGGTGGGCTGCGACCACAGGTCGGTCACCGCGTACACGTGACGCCGGTCGGAAGTCAGGGCCGTCGTCATCGCGTCGTAGAACCGGCGGTCGCCCGTCGTCAGCGTCTGATTGCGTTCCAGCACAACGTAGACGAAGTTGTTGCTCGGGGTCTGACCGAACAACTCGGCGGCCCGCGACGCGGCGACTGCGCTGGGTGCGTCGGTGGGCATGAACGATCGGGCGTGCGAGTCGACGACCCGTTCCAGTTGCGGGACAACCACATTGGCGGCCGCGGCCGCCAGAACCCACATGCCGACGACCAGCACCGCGTAGCGGCCGGTGAGCCGCTTCAGCATTCCCCGTCCGTCATGCAACGGTCTGCCGATCGCCGGACGGGCCGCCGAAGAGGCCCACGGCGACGTGCTCGCCCCGAGACAGGGAACGCAGCCGCAGTGATTGCCGCGAGCCGATCCGCACCAGGGCGTGCAGGCCGGGCTCAGCGGCCTCGAGATTTGCCCGCACCTGCTCGGCCGCCACGCCCTCGTGTACGGCCTGGTCCAGCTTGGCCACCAGCATGGTGATCCAGCGCTGTCCCAGCGACAGCAGCAGGCCCTCCTCGTCGCCGAAAAGCCTGGGCACCTCGGGTGAGCCGGCGACCGACGCAAGCGCCGCCTCGGGATCGGTCTCGGCGGCTTTGATCACTTCGGCCATGAAGGCCATCCGGTCGTGCAGCAGTGTCCATGTCATGACTGGAACGCTAGGAAGGCGACCGGGCGGTGCGCGTCGTGCCGAGGTGCAGTCTTTATCCCCTACCACGGTAGGAGGCGATTGCCACCCACGGCATGATGTGCGCTGGTGGCGCGCCCTTCTACGATTGGATGATGTTGCGTGCCGCAACGAGATATGTTCGCGAACAGCTGCGCCGCCGGGGCGAGCTGATCCCCGTCGGTCTGACCTGGGCGTCGTTCATCGCCGTCGATGTGAGCCATGTCGGTGGCGCGGTGATCGCGATCCTGCAGCGCCCCTTCGCGGATCTGCCCGTCGGGTTGGCCGCGTTCGCGGTGTCCATCGCGCCGACGCTGGTGTTCTTCTTTCTGAACACGAAGCTCAGCCCGGGGCTGATGTGGGCGACCTGGATGACGGCCACCGCCATGATGCTGTTCGGCACGTCGACACCCATTCACGCCGATTTCGCCCCGGCGCTGCTGGTGCTGCTGGTGTTGTCCATCGCCACGTTGAGCTCCATCGCGGTCGGCCTGTTGTCCGCCGCGTCGGTGGCCGCGCTGCTGCTCGCCGCGTCCGCACTGCACCGGCTGGACGCGGTGGGGCTGTACCTGGCTTTCGTCGGCGCGGGGTGGCTCCTCGGTTACGTGATGCGCACGCAACGGCTGTTGCTGGCCGAACAGATCGAGGCTCAGAAGTTGTTGGCCGAGCACGCGGCGGCCGACGAGCGGCGGCGCATCGCCCGGGAGGTGCACGACGTCATCGCCCACTCGCTGAGCATCACCCTGCTGCACGTGACCGGCGCGCGTCGAGGGCTGCAGCAGGACCGTGACGTCGATGACGCGGTCGACGCGCTGGAACAGGCCGAACGTCTGGGCCGGCAGGCGATGGCCGACATCCGGCGGACCGTCGGGCTGCTGGACGGCTCCCCGACG
>NZ_LZJG01000423.1:0-20756 GCF_001667785.1 Mycobacterium sp. E3247
GGACAACGACCGCCGCCGCCCAGGCGGCCCCGGCGCCCGCGGGTGCGCCGGCCGATTCACCGTTACCGATGGCCTTGTCGAGGGCCTGGTCGAGCGATTTGTCCGGCCCCTTGACGGGAGCCTTCGCGGCCGGCTTGGGCGCGGTCTTGTGGGGAGCCGACTTGCCGCCCCCGAACGATTCGCGCAGTCGACGAGCGACCGGCGCCTCCACCGTCGATGATGCGGATTTTACGAATTCGCCCTGCTCATTCAGCCGGGCGAGAACTTCCTTGCTGGTGACACCGAGTTCCTTGGCCAACTCGTGTACGCGGGCCTTACCTGCCACTACATCTCCTGTCTGAGAGGCGACAGTCGTGGGGCCGCGCCTCGGGAATTAGCTGTAACGCATAGGAATGCGAGTCATCGGGACTTCACGGTGTGCTCATGTTCTTTGCTGCCTCTTCTGTTGCCGGGCAAGTCGAGCGCTGCTAGAGACTCTAGGTGCTCGACCAACGCGGATGTGTCCGGTGGACGGTTGATGCGCAACGCTCTGGTGAAAGCCCGCCGCCGAATCGCCTGTTCCACGCACTGCGGCACGGGATGCAGCCACGCACCCCGCCCCGGCAGGCTGGTCCCGGTGTCAACGATCACGGCGTATTCGCCGTTCCCGTCCGGCACAGCCACGACGCGAAGCAGTTCGACGGCCAGCTCTCGCTTCCGGCACCCGACACACGTCCGGACTGGTCCGTCCACACGTTTGTGCGCCGAGACCGAAGGCTCACGCTGGATCACGGCTCAGTCTAGCGTCACTTATCCGATGGTCAGAACCGCCCGAGGTGCGGGCCGCCGCCCCGCGGGGCGGTGCCCCCGGGCCGGCCGGCCGCGCTAGCGGTCGTGCGCCATCCCGTGGGTGGCCCCGTTTTCGGGGTGACCCGCCGAATGCGGCTCCGATCCGCCGGGCGTGTCGCCGCGGATGTCGATGCGCCAGCCGGTGAGCCGGGCGGCCAGCCGCGCATTCTGGCCCTCCTTGCCGATGGCCAGCGACAGCTGGAAATCGGGCACCACCACGCGGGCGGCGCGGGCGTTCGGGTCGATGATCGACACGGAGACCACCTTGGCCGGCGACAACGCGTTGGCCACGAAGCGGGACGGGTCCTCGTCGTAGTCGATGATGTCGATCTTCTCGCCCGACAGCTCGCTCATCACGTTGCGGACCCGCTGGCCCATGGGGCCGATGCAGGCCCCTTTCGCGTTCAGGCCGGGGACGTTGGATTTGACCGCGATCTTGGAGCGATGGCCGGCCTCACGCGCCACCGCCACGATCTCGACCGACCCGTCGGCGATTTCGGGGACCTCCAGGGAGAACAGCTTGCGCACCAGGTTGGGGTGCGTGCGGGACAGCGTGATCAGCGGCTCCCGCGCGCCGCGGGTCACCCCGATCACGTAGCACCGCACCCGGTTGCCGTGCTCGTAGCTCTCGCCGGGAACCTGTTCGGCCGCGGGGATCACGCCCTCGGAGGCTTTGGTCTCAGTCCCCATCCGGACGACGACCAGCCCGCGGGCGTTGGCGCGGCTGTCCCGCTGAATGACGCCCGCGACGATCTCGCCCTCGCGGGTGGAGAACTCGCCGTAGGTGCGTTCGTTCTCCGCGTCACGGAACCGCTGCAGCATCACCTGGCGGGCGGTGGTGGCGGCGATGCGGCCGAAACCCTCCGGGGTGTCGTCCCACTCGCTGATCACGTTGCCGTCTTCGTCGGTCTCGCGGGCGACCACTTTGACGACGCCGGTCTTGCGGTCGATCTCGATGCGCGCGTCGTTCTGGTGGCCCTCGGTGTGCCGGTAGGCGGTGAGCAGCGCCGACTTGATCGTCTCGAGCAGCTCGTTGACCGAGATGCCCCGATCCACCTCGATGGCATGCAGCGCGGCCATGTCGATGTTCATCAGCGCCGCTCCTTCTCATCGCTACGCTCTGCATCGTCGCCGGCGCGGTTCATGTTCCGGCCTCCGTCCTGTCGGCCTGGCCCGCCAAGTCCAACTCCGCTTGAGCTGGGGGCGAAAACTCCACCTGGACAACGGCTTTGGCGATATCGGCGAGCGGGATCCGGCGCAGCCGATAGTCACGGCCCGCACGGACCACCAGTGCGACCGCGTCACCGCTCGTCTCGCCGATCCGGCCGGTCAGCCGCGAACCGTCGACGAGGACGACGTCGACCTTGCGGCCGCGGGCGCGGCGGAAATGCTTTTCAGTGGTCAGCGGGCGGTCCACCCCGGGCGAACTCACCTCGAGCACGTAGCGGTCCCCGAGGTCGTCGAGCCCGTCCAGCAAAGCCGACGCCGAGTGCGACAGCGTCGCGATGGTGTCCAGGTCGAGGGCTTTGTCGCCGTCGGCGATCACCGTGATCCGCGGCGGACGCGTCCGGGCGTCGACGACCACGTCCTCGATCTCGTATCCCGCGCGCGCGAACTCATCACCGAGTAGCTCGATCACCTGCGTCTGCGAAGGTAGCCCGGTGGTCACGGCGAGCTCCTCATCTTGAGTTGTCCGGTCAGCTGGAGGGCGTCGCCGCCCCGCTGGCTTGCGGGCGGCTCCAGTGTCCCGGCGGAACGCGAAGGCTGCCGTCCCGCGAGAGCCAGCTATCAACGATACGCCAGGAATCGCGTCTGACGGCCGGATCGCGTCCTGGCTTCGTACCCACCTCCGCACCGATGGCAGGATGTGTTTGTGTCTAGCGCAGATCCCGTCGTCAACCGGCGGGGTGTGCTCGCCGGCGGTGCGGCTCTGGCTGCGCTCGGGGTGGTCACCTCCGCCTGCGGCGAGTCCCCGCCCAAACCCCCGGCCGTCGAAGAGCTGCTGGGGCCGTTGGACCAGGCCCGCAAGGACAGCGCACTGGCCGGGGCGGCCGCGGCGGCCGTCGGCAACCCACCGCAGATCGCCGCTGCGCTGACGGTGGTCGCGAGCCAGCGCGCCGCGCACGCCCGCGCCCTGTCCACCGAGATCTCGCGGGCCGCCGGCAAGATCACCACGTCGTCGACGAGCGAGACGTCGGCCCCCGCCCCGAGCCCGGCCGCACCGGCCGGCCCACCGCCGCCCCCGCCGCCGGTGTCCGACGTCATCAACGCGCTGCGCGCCTCGGCGGACAGCGCCAACCGCCTGGTGGCGGGCGAATCGGGCTACCGGGCGGGGCTGCTGGCCTCGATCATCGCGTCCTGCACGGCGTCGTACACGGTCGCCCTGGTGCCCGGGGGCCCGTCGATATGAGCTCCGGTAAGGACGCCGACAACGCGGCACTGTGCGACGCGCTGGCCATCGAGCACTCGACGATCTACGGCTACGGCATGGTGTCGGCACTGTCGCCGCCGAGCGTGAACGGCATGGTGGTGGAGGCCCTGGCCCAGCACCGCCAACGCCGCGACGACGTGATCGCGATGCTGACGGCGCGCAAGGTCAACGCGCCCGTCGCCGCCGCCGGTTATCAGTTGCCCCTGCTGGTGGGCAGCGCGGCGGACGCGGCGCGCCTGGCCGCGCGGATGGAGAACGACGGCGCGTCGGCCTGGCGGGTGGTGATCGAGCACGCCGAGACGGCCGACGACCGCGCGTTCGCCGCGACGGCCCTGACGCAAAGCGCCGTGATGGCCGCCCGATGGAACCGCGTGCTGGGCGCCTGGCCCATCACGACGAGTTTCCCGGGCGGAAACGACTAGCGCCGCAAGGCTTTTCGCCCTATCCGGCCAGGGCGGCCGCGAGGTCGGTGGCCAGCGACGGCCCGGTGGCCAGCTCGCGGGTCTCTCCGGTGAAGCGGTCGCGCAGCTCCACCACGCCGTTGGCCCAGCCGCGGCCCACCACCAGGATCCAGGGCACGCCCAGCAGCTCGGCGTCTTTGAACTTGACCCCGGGCGACGCCTGCCGGTCATCGAGCAGCACGTCGACCCCCAGCCGGTCCAGGTCGCCGGCCAACGCGGTGGCCCCGGTGCGGGCGTCGGCGTCCTTGTTGGCGATCACCAGGTGGACGTCGAACGGCGCGATCGCCGGCGGCCAGCGCAGGCCCAGCTCGTCGTGGTGCTGCTCGGCGATCACCGCCACCATCCGCGACACCCCGAGGCCGTAGGAGCCCATGGTGAGCCGCACCGGCTTGCCGTCCTCGCCGAGCACGTCGGCGGCGAACGCGTCGGTGTATTTGCGGCCGAGCTGGAAGATGTGTGCGATCTCGATGCCCCGCGCCGAGACCAGCGGGCCGGCGCCGTCGGGAGACGGATCACCGTCGCGCACCTCGGCGGCCTCGATGGTGCCGTCGGCGGTGAAATCCCGGCCGACCACCAGGCCGACGACGTGCCGGCCCAGTTCGTCGGCCCCGGTGATCCAGCTGGTCCCGTCCACCACACGCGGGTCGACAAGATAGCGAACGCCGTTCTCGCGCAGCGCCTTCGGTCCGATGTAGCCCTTCACCAGGAACGGGTACCCGGCGAAGTCGGCGTCGTCGAGCAGCGCGTAGTCGGCCGGTTCCAGCGCCGCGCCCAGCCTCTTGTCGTCGACCTCGCGGTCGCCGGGCAGGCCGATGGCCAGCAGTTCCCACTCCCCGCCGGGCTGGCGCACCTTGAGCAGCACGTTCTTCAGCGTGTCGGCCGCGGTGACGGTGCGACCGAGGTCCGCCTGGTTGGCCCAGTCCACCAGGGTGGCGATGGTCGGGGTGTCACCGGTGTCGTGGACCACCGCCTCCGGCAGCCCGTCGATGGGTTTGGCCTCCGGGCGGGCGGTGATGACCGCCTCGACGTTGGCCGCATACCCGGACTCCAGGCAGCGCACGAAGGTGTCCTCGCCGACCGGGCTTTCGGCCAGGAACTCCTCGGACGCGCTGCCGCCCATCGCTCCCGAGACCGCGGACACGATCACGTAGCGGACCTGCAGCCGGTTGAAGATGCGCTGGTAGGCCTCCCGATGCGCGTGGTAGGCGGCCTTGAGCCCGGCGTCGTCGATGTCGAAGGAATAGGAGTCCTTCATCAGGAACTCGCGCACCCGCAGGATCCCCGCGCGGGGCCGCGCCTCGTCGCGGTACTTGTTCTGGATCTGGTAGAGCAAAACCGGAAAGTCCTTGTAGGAGCTGTATTCACCCTTGACGGTCAGGGTGAACACCTCTTCGTGCGTCGGCCCGAGCAGGTAGTCGTTGCCGCGGCGGTCCTTGAGGCGGAACACGCCGTCGCCGTATTCGGTCCACCGGTTCGTCGTCTCGTACGGCGCGCGCGGCAGCAGGGCGGGGAACAGGATCTCCTGCCCGCCGATCGCGTCCATCTCCTCCCGGACGACGGCTTCGATCCTGCGCAGCACCCGCAGGCCCAGCGGCAGCCAGCTGTACAGCCCGGGCGCCACGGGCCGGACGTAGCCGGCCCGGATGAGCAGCTTGTGGCTGGGCACTTCGGCGTCGGCGGGATCGTCGCGCAGGGTGCGTAAGAACAGCTGGGACATCCGGGTGATCACAGCGGGCCAGCCTAACTGGTCGAGGGTTCGTCGATCGCGGGCGCACGGCCGTCAGGGGACGAGGTGAATCTTCAGAAATTTGATATCGCCGGCGCTATCAAATCCGGCGAGCACCACATGGTTCCCGACGCGCGACAACGCGCCACGGCATGGGCGGTGAGCTACAGCTCGCCGGCGTCGATCGCTTCCTTGACCTCTTGTGCGTGGGCGACCTGTGCCGGCGTGTAGCCGATCAACAGCGCCGCAGCGCCGACAATGACGGCCACTCCGGCCACCCACAGCAGGCCGTAGGTATAGCCCTGGTCAAGCGCATGCAATTGCAGGTCGTTCATGATCTTCACCGGGCCGGTGGTGCCGCCCATGTACAGCGTGCGCGAGGTGATCACGGCCTGGATGACCGCCAGCACCAGCGGGCCGCCGAGGCTCTGCAGCATCAGCGCGATCGCCGACACCGGGCCGATCTGGTCGAAGCCGACCCCGGCGATCGCCGCCAGGGTGAGCGGGACTACGCAGATGCCGATGCCGATGCCGCCGACGATGATGGGCAGCACCAGGTTGGGGAAATAGGGCACGCCGCGGTGCATGAACGCCCAGCCGTAGAGCATCGCCCAGAACAGCAGAATCCCGCCGCCGATCGTCAACACCCGGGGCGAGAACCGCGACACCAGTTGCGAAGAGACGCCAAGGCCGATCCCCATCGCGATGACGAACGGGATGAAGCCGACCCCGGCGCGCAGCGCGCTGTAGCCGAGGATGTCCTGCACGTACAGGCCGATGCAGACGGTCAGGCTGAACATGAGCCCGCCGGCGAGGAAGATCGCGGCGAAGGTGACCAGCCGGTTGCGGTCGCGGAACAGGTCGAAGGGCACGACGGGGTTTTCGGCGGTGCGCTCCACGACAATGAAGGCCAGCGCCGCGGCCATGGCCACCACACCGGAGCCGACGGTGGTGATCGACACCCAGCCCTTCTCCGGCCCCATCGAGAAGGCGAAGACGGCGGCGGTGCAGGCCAGCGTGGCCAGCATGGCCCCGGTCGCGTCGAGCTTCATCCGCTCGCGGTTGGTCTCGCGCAGCGCGGTGCGGGCCAGGTAGATCATCACCAGCCCGATCGGCACGTTCACCAGGAACGCCAGCCGCCAGGACACCTCGGTCAGCGCTCCGCCGACCACCAGGCCCATCACCGACCCGATCGCGGTCATCGCGGCGAACACGGCCGTCGCGAAGTTACGCGCCGGCCCCTTCGGGAACGTGGTGGCCACCAGCGCCAGGCCCGTCGGCGAGGCGATGGCGGACCCGACGCCCTGGGAGAGCCGGGCGATCACCATGGTGGCCTCGTCCCACGCCACCGCACACAGCACCGAGGAGATGGTGAACAGCGCGACGCCGACGATGAAGGTGCGCTTGCGCCCGATCGTGTCGCCGAGCCGGCCACCCAGCAGCATCAGACCGCCGAAGGTGAGGACGTACGCGGTGATCACCCAGCTGCGGCCGGCGTCGGACAGGCTCAGCTCGTTCTGGATCCGGGGCAGCGCGACGATGGCGACGGTGCTGTCCATGGTCGCCAGCAACTGCATGCCGCCGATGGCGATCACGGCCGCGATGAAGCGACGCGAAGGCAGCCAGGCCGGATAGTACTTGCTGACGCGAGTGGAGGCGGTCTCCGCCGGGCGCGTGGCGCGCTCCGGGGCCGGACGATCGGGGCGCGCGGCGGTGAAGTTCCGCACCGCGCGCTCACTGTCGTTGAGGGCCGTCATAAAGGGTTACCTTACAGTAATCTTAAGATCCGTTTAAAGCCCGAAAGCCGCCACCGGCCCGATCACGATGATCGCGGGAGGTCGGATGCCCTCGGCCCGGATCTTTTCCGGCGTGTCGGCCAGGGTGGCCCGCAAAGTCTGCTGAGCAGCCGTCGTGCCGTGCTGCACCACCAGCACCGGTGTATCCGCAGGTCGACCGCCTTGTATCAGCGCTTCTGCGAAAAGCTCGATGCGCTCGACGGCCATCAGCAAAACAATGGTGCCCGTCAAGGCGGCGAGCGCATTCCAATTCACTAACGATTCGGGATGTCCAGGCGCCAAGTGGCCGCTGACCACGACGAATTCGTGATTGATGGCCCGATGCGTGACCGGCACACCGGCCAGCGCGGGCACCCCTATGGCACTTGTCACACCCGGCACCACGGTGACCGGGATCCCGGCGTCGGCGCACGCGAGCACTTCCTCGTACCCGCGGGCGAAGACGAACGGGTCGCCGCCCTTGAGGCGTACGACGAACTTCCCGGACCGGGCGCGGTCGATCATGACGTCGTTGATCGCGTTCTGCGCCATCGCCCGCCCGTAAGGGATCTTGGCCGCGTCGATGACCTCGACGTGCGGGGGCAGCTCGGCCAGCAGTTCCGGCGGCGCGAGCCGGTCGGCGACGACGACGTCGGCGTGGGCCAGCAGGCGGCGTCCGCGCACCGTGATCAGTTCGGGGTCGCCGGGGCCTCCGCCCACGAGCGCCACCCCACCGCGCACAACGTCGGAGCTCGCGGCGCTGTCCGTGGCGATGAGCCCGGCCTGCAACGCCTCCCGGATGGCCGAGCGGATCGCCGCCGACCGGCGGTGCTCACCGCCGGCGAGCACCCCGACCGACAACCCGGCATAGCTGAAGGACGCCGGTGTCACGGCCGTGCCCTCCACGGCGATGTCGGCGCGGACGCAGAACAGGTGGCGGCGTTCGGCCTCGGCGACCACCGCGGCGTTCACCTCGGGATCATCGGTGGCGGCGATCGCGTACCAGGCGCCGTCCAGGTCGCCGTCGCGGTATTCGCGCAGGGACAAGGTGATTCCGCTCATCACCTCGACCGACCTGGTGGCGCTGCGGGAGATGACGTGGACGTCGGCCCCGCTGGCGATGAGCAGGGGCAGCCGGCGCTGGGCAACCGTGCCGCCGCCGACGACGACGACCTTTTTGCCGGCCAGCCGCAGTCCAGCGAGGTAGGCGTTGTCGGTCACCGGGCAAGCCTAGTGGTTGGTGCTGTCGGCCCCGCGAGCGTGACGGCACTGCGAATTTCGGCGCGATTTTTCGCGGTGTGGTTACGCTCGCGCCGTCGCGGCGTGCGCGACGAACCGCGCGACGGCCCCCGGCGCCGCGGCCGGATGGGTGTGCAGGTAGGAGGCGTGCACGCCGGCGTGCACCACGCCGTCCCGCACGGCATCGGCGTCCGCGCCCCGGTACACCCAGGCGGGCTGGTAGCTGTCGCTGAAAGTGACTGCGGTCCGGTGGAATTCATGCCCCACCGCCCGCTGCCCGGCGGAATACAGCGATGAATCGGCCACCGCGACCGCGTCACGGTAGGCCAGCGTCAGCTGCGGGGTGAACCGCGCCGACCCGGCCAGCACCCCGCACATCGGGTAGCCGTCGAGTTCGGTGGCCAGATAGATGAGGCCGGCGCACTCGGCGTGGATGGGCGCGCCCGCGGCGGCCAGCTCGTTGATCTGGCGGCGCACGGCGTCGTTGGCGGAGAGTTCCGCGGTGAACTGTTCCGGAAAGCCCCCGGGCAGCACCACCGCGTCCGTCCCGTCGGGCAACTCCTCGGCCAGCGGGTCGAATTCGACGACGTCGGCGCCGGCGGCGCGCAGCAGCTCGGCATGCTCGGCATAGGCGAAGGTGAACGCCTTGCCCGCCGCCATCGCCACGGTGGCCCGCCGGCCCGGCGTCTCCCCCACCGCCGCCGCCGGGTCCCACGGCGGGGCGGCCCGGCTCGCGGCGACGGCCGCCACGGCCGCCAGGTCGACGTGGCGGGCGATGAGGTCGGTCATCGCCTCGACCGCCTGCCGCGCCCGCCGCCCGTACTCCGCCGCGGTGACCAGACCCAAATATCTTGTCGGAAGCTCCAATTCGGCCGTGCGCGGGATGGCGCCCAGCACCGCGACGCCCGCCTGCTCGCAGGCCTGCCGCAGCACGTGCTCGTGCCGGGCCGAACCGACCCGGTTGAGGATCACGCCGCGGACCCGCGTCGCGGTGTCGAACGTCGAAAAGCCTTGTAGCAGAGCGGCGATGCTGTGGCTCTGGCCGCGCGCGTCGACGACCAGGACGACGGGGGCGCCGAGCAGGCCGGCGACGTGGGCGGTGGAGCCCTCCGCGGGGCCGGCGGCGGCGGGGCCGATCCGCCCGTCGAAGAGCCCCATCACCCCTTCCACCACCGCCATGTCGGCGCCGCCGGCCCCATGGGCGTACAGCGGGCCGATGAGGTCCTCGCCGACCAGCACCGGGTCCAGGTTGCGGCCGGGACGCCCGGCCGCCAGGCCGTGGTAGCCGGGGTCGATGAAGTCGGGGCCGACCTTGAACGGCGCCACCACATGACCCGCCCGCCGCAGGGCGCCGATCAAACCCGTTGCAACGGTGGTCTTTCCGCTGCCTGACGCCGGCGCGGCGACGACGACCGCGGGGACACTCACCACTCGATGCCCTTCTGACCCTTGCGGCCCGCGTCCATCGGGTGCTTGACCTTGGTCATCTCAGTGACCAGGTCGGCGGTGTCGATCAACCGCCGCGGGGCATCCCGCCCGGTCACCACCACGTGCTGGTGGCCGGGCCGCGCCAGCAGCACGTCCACCACCTCGTCGACGTCCACCCAGCCCCACTTCAGCGGGTAGGTGAATTCGTCGAGTACGTAGAAATCGTGGCGCTGCGCGGCCAGCCGGCGGGAGATCTCGGCCCACCCGTCGGCCGCGGCCGCGGCGTGATCGAGCTCGCTGCCCGCCTTGCGCGACCAGGACCAGCCCGCCCCCATCTTGTGCCATTCGACCGGCCCGCCCACGTGGTGCTGTTCGTGTACGCGCCCGAGTTGCGTGAAGGCGGTCTCCTCGCCCACTTTCCATTTGGCGCTCTTAACGAATTGGAACACCGCGACGGACAGTCCGGCGTTCCAGGCGCGCAGCGCCATCCCGAATGCGGCCGTCGACTTCCCCTTGCCGGGGCCGGTGTGGACCGCCAGCACCGGGGTGTGGCGCCGGGCCCTGGTGCTCAGGCCGTCATCGGGGACCTGAAGCGGGCGGCCTTGGGGCATGAGCGATTACCTTTCTCAGGCCGCGTTGCGCACGGCGCGCGTCAGGGAGTCCGCGTGCAACTGCTCCAGGCGCACGGCCGGCGCGCCGAGCTGGCGGGCCAGTTGCCCGGCCAGACCCAGCCGCACATAAGACGTTTCGCAGTCCACCACCACCGCGGCGGCGCCCTCGGCCGCCAGCCTGGCGGCCGCGGACCGGCTGCGGGCCAACGGATCCGGCCCGGCGGTGGCCCGGCCGTCGGTGAGCACCACGACCAGGGCACGCCGGGCCCGGTCGCGGGCCTTCTCCCGGACGATCAGCTGCCGCGCGGCCAGCAGCCCCTCCGCGAGCGGGGTCTTGCCGCCGGTGTCGAATCGGGCCAGTCGCCGGCCGGCGATGTGCGCCGACGACGTCGGTGGCAGCAACAGCCGCGCCTCCTGCTGGCGGAACGTGATCACGGCGACCTTGTCGCGGCGCTGGTAGGCGTCGCGCAGCAGCGACAGCGTCGCGCCGCTCACCGCGGCCATCCGGTCGCGCGCTGCCATCGAACCCGACGCGTCCACGACGAAGATCACCAGGTTGCCTTCGCGCCCTTCGCGGATCGCCCGCCGCACGTCATCCGGGGCCGGCCGCAACGGTCCGGCCGCGGCGCGCTCGGCGGCCGACAGCAGGGTGGCGAACAGGTGCAGCCCGTGCGCGCCCGAGCCGGTGTCATTGCCGTCGGCGGCCGCGACGACGCTGCCCGCGGAGTTGCGGGCCCGCGAGCGCCGCCCGGGCGCTCCCGCGCCGACGCCGGGCACCGTCAGCGCCTTGGTGCGGAAGGTTTTCGACGGCGGCGCGCTGGGCCTGGGCTTCGTCGGTGCCGGCGAATTGGCTTGCGGCGCGCTCACATCGGCGGAGTCGCCGCTCCCGCTGGGCGGCTGGGGGTCGGGGTCGGGGTCGGGCTCGCCGTCGCCGGCTTGCGCCAGCGCGTCGTCCAGCTGATCGCGGTCGAGGCCGGGGTCGTCGAACGGGTCCCGCCGGCGCCGGTGCGGCAATGCCAGCTCGGCGGCGACCCGGACGTCTTGCTCCTCGACGGACGTGGCCCCGCGCCAGGCGGCGTGCGCGACGGCGGTGCGGGCCACCACCAGGTCGGCCCGCATCCCGTCGACGTCGAACGCCGCGCACACCGCGGCGATGCGCCGTAATTCGTTGTCCGGCAACACCACCTGACCGACCAGCGCCCGCGCGTCGGCGATCCGGCGGGCCAGCTCGGCCTCGGCGTCGGCGTAGCTTTCGGCGAATGCGTCGGGGTCGGCCTCGTAGGCCATGCGCTGGCGGACGACCTGGACCCGCACGTCGACGTCGCGCGACGCGTGCACGTCGACGGTGAGACCGAACCGGTCCAGCAGTTGCGGGCGCAGCTCGCCCTCTTCGGGATTCATGGTGCCGATCAGCACGAACCGGGCCTCGTGCGAATGGGAGATGCCGTCGCGTTCGATGTGCACCCGGCCCATCGCGGCGGCGTCCAGCAGCACGTCCACCAGATGGTCGTGCAGCAGGTTGACCTCGTCGACGTAGAGCACCCCGCCGTGGGCGCGGGCCAGCAGCCCCGGCGAGAAGGCATGCTCGCCGTCGCGCAGCACCCGCTGCAGGTCCAGCGAGCCGATCACCCGGTCTTCGGTTGCGCCGAGCGGCATTTCGACGAGTCCGGTCCCCTCGCTACCGTTGGCGGCGGACAGCAGCGCCGCCAGACCGCGCACGGCCGTCGACTTGGCCGTGCCCTTTTCGCCCCGGATCAGCGCGCCGCCGATCTCCGGTCGAACCGCGCACAACAGCAGCGCCAGGCGCAGCTGGTCGTGCCCGACGATCGCGCTGAACGGATACGGCCTCACGGTAGCTCCGTCAGGCCGGAGCCCGGGCGCAGCATCGGCACGTGCGGGACGCCGTCGTCGACGAAATCATCACCGGCGCGCACGAAGCCGTGCTGGGCGTACATGTCGGCCAGATAGGTTTGCGCGTCGATCCGGCACGGGTAGTCGCCCACCTCGGCCAGGGCGGCGCGCAGCAGCCGGGTGGTGTGGCCCTGCCCGCGGGCGCTGCGTTTGGTGCACAGCCGGCCGATCCGGAACGTCTTTCGGCCGCCGGCGTGCTCCTCCATCAAGCGCAAGGTGCAGATCACCTCGCCCTCGGGCGTCTCGAGCCAGAAGTGCCGCGTCTCGGCGAGCAGGTCGCGCCCGTCGAGCTCCGGGTACGGGCAGGCCTGTTCCACCACGAACACCTCGACCCGCAACTTGAGCAGCTCGTAAAGGGTCCGCGCGCCAAGGTCTTTGGCCCAGGACCGACGCAAAGCTTCACTCATGACCGAACCCCCGAATCGGACCTCAACCCCAGCACGTCTGTGCTCCAGGACCACACCTCGTCGTACAGCGCCGGCTCGTTGGACAGCTCGACGCCCAGCGACGGCACCATCTCTTTGAGCGCGGGCAGCCAGGAGCGGTAGCGGTCGGCGAAGCACCGCTGCAACACCTCGAGCATGGCCGACACGGCCGTCGACGCTCCCGGAGAGCCGCCCAGCAGCCCGGCGATGCTGCCGTCGGCGGCGGCCAGCACGGTGGTGCTGAAATCCAGCACGCCCCCCTTGCGCCTGTCGCGCCGGATCACCTGCACGCGCTGACCGGCCACGGTCAGCTCCCAGTCGGAATCCACCGCGCTGGGCGCGAATTCGCGCAACGCGTGGATGCGGTCCGGTTCGGACAGCCGCAGCTGGCCGATCAGGTAGTTGACCAGCCTCAGCTGGGTGAGGCCCACCCCAAGCATGGACACCACGTTGTCGGGTTTCACCGAGCGGGGCAGGTCGGACAGGCGGCCGTGCTTCAAGAACTTCGGCGACCAGCCGGCGTACGGCCCGAACACCAGCCACGGCTTGCCGTTGACGAACCGCAGGTCCAGGTGCAGCGCGCCGAGCGGCGGGGCTCCCGGTGCCGGCACCCCGTACACCTTGGCCCGGTGGGCGGCGACGAGCTGTGGGTTGTCGGTGCGCAGGAACCGGCCACCGATGGGGAATCCGGCGAAGCCCCTGACCTCTTTGATGCCGGACTTCTGCAGCAACGGCAGCGCATCGCCGCCGGCACCGACGAAGACGAATTTGGCGTTCAGCCGGTGCTTCTCGCCGGTGCGCCGGTTGCGCAGCAGCAGCGTCCAGGTGCCGTCGGACTGCGGTGTCAGATCGCGGACCTCGTGGCCGAACAGCGCGGTCGCGCCGCCCTGCACGCAAAAGCCGACGAGTTGGCGGGCCAGCGCACCGAAGTCCACGTCGGTGCCGTGCGAGGCCCAGTTCAGGGCGGTCGGCTCGGAGAAGTCGCGCCTGGCGGCCATGAACGGCAGCCGGCGGGCGAACTCGCTCGGGTCGTCGATGAATTCGGTGCCGGCGAACAGGGGGTTGGGCGCCAGGGCCCGCTGCCGTCGGCGCAGAAACTCGACGCGCCGCGCGCCGCGGACGAAGCTCACGTGCGGAAGCGGGTTGAGGAAGCCGGTGTCGGTCAACATCCCGTTCTCGACGGCGTACGCCCAGAATTGGCGGCTCACCTGGAACTGCTCGTTGATGCGCACCGCCTTGGTGATGTCGATCGAACCGTCGGCGTTCTCCGGGGTGTAGTTGAGCTCGCACAGCGCGGAATGCCCCGTGCCGGCGTTGTTCCAGGGGCTGCTGCTTTCCGCGGCGACGGCGTCCAGCCGCTCGACAACAGTCATCGACCAGTCGGGCTGCAACCTGCGCAGCAACGCACCCAGCGTTGCGCTCATGATGCCCGCGCCCACCAGCACGACGTCCGTGCGTGCGGTTCTGGCTAGCGACGACACCTGCTCCTTGGTCCTTTCCTCGACTGCGCCGACACTCAGGCTATCCCGAGGTAAACCCGGCACGAACGGCATGCGCCCCCCGGTGGCCAGCAAAACCTCTAAGCTGGCCTGGTGAGTGGCGGGGTGACTGGCTGGGAACCCGATGTCCTGCCCGGCTATTGGCAGCGCACCATCCCCCTCGGGCCCGACCCGGTCGGCGAAGGGGAGATCGTCGCGACGCTGATCCGGCGCGGTGAGCCGGCCCGGCGGCCCGGCCCGGGCCACGCGGTCCTGGCCGTGCACGGCTACACCGATTACTTCTTCAACACGGCGCTCGCCGATCACTTCGCCGATCGCGGCTTCGCCTTCTACGCGCTGGACCTACAGAAATGCGGCCGGTCGCGCCGCGACGGGCAGACGCCGCACTTCATCACCAATCTCGACGACTACGACGCCGAACTCGAACACGCGCTGGCCGTCATCCGGGAGCACGACCGGTCCCCGCGGGTTCTGGTGTACGGCCATTCCGCCGGGGGGCTCATCGTGTCGTTGTGGCTGGACCGGCTTCGCCGCCGCGATGCCGCGGCCCACGCCACCGTCGGGGGGTTGGTGCTCAACAGCCCGTTCTTGGACCTGCACGGCCCGGCGGTCCTGCGGCTGCCGGTCACCTCGGCGCTGATCGCCGGCCTGTCGCGGGTGCGCTCCAAGGGGGTGGTCCGCACACCCACCGAGGGCGGTTACGGCACCACCCTGCACCGCGACTACCACGGCGAGTTCGACTACGACCTGCAGTGGAAACCGTTGGGCGGCTTCCCCATCACGCTCGGCTGGCTCAACGCCATCCGCCGCGGCCACGCCCGGTTGCACCGCGGGCTCGACGTCGGGGTGCCCAACCTGATCCTGCGCTCGGATCACACCGTGCGAGAGACCAGCGACGCGACGTCCATGCAGTGCGGCGACGCGGTGCTCGACGTCACCCAGATCGCCAGGCGGGCCGGCTGCATCGGGAATCACAGCACCATCGTTCCCATCGGCGACGCCAAACACGACGTCTTCCTGTCGCTGCCGCAGCCCCGGCAGGCGGCCTATCGCCAGCTGGACCTCTGGCTCGACGACTACCTCGACGCCGAACGCACGGACGCCTCGCCCTCATCGAGGAAGAGCTGACGGGTGGAGACGTACGACATCGCGATCATCGGAACCGGTTCGGGCAACATGCTTCTCGACGATCGCTTGCTGGCCAGGCGCGCGGCGCTGTGCGAGCACGGCACGTTCGGCGGGACCTGCCTCAACGTCGGGTGCATCCCGACCAAGATGTTCGTCTACGCCGCCGAGGTCGCCACGACGATCCGCGACGCCGCGCGCTACGGGATCGACGCACACATCGACCGGGTGCGCTGGGACGACATCGTCTCGCGCGTCTTCGGCCGGATCGATCCGATCTCGATGAGCGGGGAGGACTACCGCCGCGCATCACCCAACGTCGACCTGTACAGCCAGCACACCCGGTTCGGACCGGTTCAGTCCGACGGTCGCTACCTGTTGCGCACCGATGCCGGTGACGAATTCACCGCAGAGCAGGTGGTGATCGCGGCTGGGTCGCGCCCGGTGATTCCGCCCGCGATCGCCGACTGCGGCGTCGCCTATCACACCAGCGACACGATCATGCGGATCCCCGAGCTGCCCGAGCACCTCGTGATCGTCGGAAGTGGCTTCGTCGCCGCCGAATTCGCCCACGTCTTCTCCGCCCTCGGCGTCCACGTCACGCTGGTGATCCGTGGCGGCTCCATGCTGCGGCACTGTGACGACACCCTGTGCAAACGCTTCACCCGTATGGCCGCGTCCAAATGGGAGCTGCGCACCCACCGCAACGTCATGGGGGGCACCGACAACGGCTCGGGCGTCTCGCTGCGGCTCGACGACGGGTCCACGCTGAACGCCGACCTGCTGCTGGTCGCCACCGGCCGGGTGTCCAACGCCGACCTGCTCGACGCCGAACAGGCGGGCGTCGACGTCGAGGACGGCCGGGTGCTGGTCGACGAATACCAGCGGACCTCGGCGCGTGGCGTCTTCGCCCTCGGCGACATCTCCTCGCCGTACCAGCTCAAGCACGTCGCCAACCACGAGGCCCGCGTCGTGCAACACAACCTGCATTGCGACTGGGACGACACCGGGTCGATGGTGATGACCGATCACCGCTACGTGCCGTCGGCGGTGTTCACCGATCCGCAGGTGGCGACCGTCGGTCTGACCGAAAACCAGGCCATCGCAAAGGGATTCGATATCTCCGTCGCGATACACGATTACGGCGATGTGGCCTACGGGTGGGCGATGGAGGACACCACCGGGATAGTCAAGCTGATCGCCGATCGGAACACCGGCCGGCTGCTGGGGGCGCACATCATGGGCCCACAGGCGTCGTCGATCATCCAGCCGCTGATCCAGGCCATGAGTTTCGGGCTGACCGCCCCGCAGATGGCCCGCGGACAGTACTGGATTCATCCGGCGCTGCCGGAGGTTGTCGAGAACGCGCTACTGGATCTGGGCTAGTGGCGATCGCAAGCACGGCGTAGCCGGGCGCCGCGGGTCAGCGCCGCTGGCACCGGGGGCACAGGCCGTGCAGCGTCAGGCCCGCGGCTTCGGACAGCGCGAAGGAACTGCCCGCCATCGCGTGTTCCAACGCCGAACTGAGCTGCCGGGCGGGCACCTCGATGATCGAGCCGCATTCGGTGCACACGGCGTGGTGGTGCGGCGCGGTGGCCATCCCGTAGGTCGTGACGCCGCCGTCCAGCGCCAGCGCGTGCAACACCCCCTGCCCGACCAGGGTGGTCACCGTGCGGTAGATGGTGGCCACGTCGGGTGCGTGCGCGCCGTGCGGGAGGCAGGCCTGCACCCGCTTGTGGATCTCCGCCACCGGCAGATGCCCGTCCACCGGCTCGAGCACGGCCAGCACCTGGATCCGCGACGACATCCGCCGCAGCCCCCTGGCGCGCAGCAGGTCGCCGATCCGGGCGGTGACGGAGGGATCCAATGCTGACGGCTGGGGCGTCACCCGTTCAGTGTCGCGCCGCCGCCCTGGGCGCGCCAGTTTTCCGCCGAATTGGGCCCGCGCACCGGCCATGGCGATTCCTGCGACCCACTTGCATGTAGTTGACCGTGGCGCAAACCGGCACATACAGTCGTGCCGGTTGCTCCCCTCCCGATGCTGGAAGGACCCCGGTGACCAGTACCGAGCTCGACCGGCGCCCGTCATGGACGACCCGGCTTCGCAGCGCCCTGAGCCCGGCGGAGTGGTGGCGGCTCGCCGCCATGCTGACGGTCATCGTCGGGCTCCACGTGGTCGGCTGGTTCACCCTGGTGGCCTTGGTTGCGCCCGCACAATTCAGCCTCGGCGGCAAGGCATTTGGTGTCGGCATCGGGCTGACGGCCTACGCCCTGGGCATGCGGCACGCGTTCGACGCCGACCACATCGCGGCCATCGACAACACCACCCGCAAACTGATGAACGACGGGCAGCGGCCCCTGGCCGTCGGATTCTTCTTCTCGCTGGGCCATTCCACGGTGGTCTTCGGGCTGGCGGTCCTGCTGGCGTCGGGGGTCAAGACCGTCGTCGGACCGGTCCGGGACGACTCGTCGAACCTGCATCACTACACGGGGCTGATCGGCACCGGCGTCTCCGGCGTGTTCCTGTATGCGATCGCCCTGCTCAACGTCGTCGTGCTCGTCGGCATCCTGCGGGTGTTCGCCCGGCTGCGCCGCGGCGACTACGACCCGGCCACCGACGGAGCGGAGCTGGAACGGCAGCTGGACAACCGGGGCCTGATGAACCGGATCCTCGGCCGGTTCACCAAGTCGATCACCCGGTCGTGGCACTCCTACCCCGTCGGGCTGCTCTTCGGGCTCGGCTTCGACACCGCCACCGAGATCGCGCTGCTGGTTCTGGCGGGCACCAGCGCGGCCGCCGGGTTGCCCTGGTACGCCATCCTGTGCCTGCCCGTGTTGTTCACCGCCGGCATGTGCCTGCTGGACACCGTCGACGGCTCGTTCATGAACTTCGCCTACGGCTGGGCCTTTTCCAACCCGGTGCGCAAGATCTACTACAACATCACCATCACCGCCCTGTCAGTGGTGGTCGCGCTGCTGATCGGCAGCGTCGAACTCCTCACCCTGCTGCAAGAGCAGTTCGGCTGGCGCGGCCCGTTCTGGAGCTGGATCGGCGGGCTGGACCTCAACGTCGTCGGCTACTTCGTCGTGGGCACGTTCGTCGTCACCTGGGCGGTGGCGCTGCTGGTCTGGCGTTACGGCCGCCTCGAGCAGAAGTGGACGTCCTCCTGACACCGCTGCGCGGCCGGGCCGTCCGGGTGTAGAACAGAGCTCATGACCCTCGCTGGACGCCGGTGATCGCCGGTGCACGAGCTGTCGCTGTGTGAGGCGATCGCCGGTGTGGTCAAGACGCATGCCGACGGCCGGCACGTCGACGTGGTGCGCGTGCGGATCGGCGCACTGCGCCAGGTGGTGCCCGAATCGTTGTCGTTCTGCTGGACGCTGGTGCGAGACGCCGAGGACATGCCGGAGGCCGAGCTGGAACTCGAGTGCGTCGGCGCCGAGGTCCGCTGCCGCGCATGCGGCCGCCAATCGGAGATCACGTCGGCCTGGTCGATCTGGTGTCCGCAGTGCGACAGCTCCGACGTCGAGGTGTTGCGGGGCAACGAATTCTTGGTGACGTCGCTGGACGTATCGTGAAAAGTGAACGCTGCGAACGGGTTTGACCATGGGAAGATTTCATCGGCACGACGACGGAACCGTGCACGCTCACGAGCACGACGATCCTGAACACCGGCACGGCGATCACGGCCAGTACCGGACCGGCAAGCAGCGCGTCGACGTGCTGGAGGCGATCTTCGCGGAGAACGACCTGCTCGCCGACGCCAACCGGGCGGCGTTCGAGAGCAACGGGGTGCGCACGCTGAACCTGATGAGCTCGCCGGGATCGGGCAAGACGACCGTCCTGCAGGCGACGCTCGACGAGCTCGCCGGCGAGCTTGCCATCGGGGTGATCGAAGGCGACATCGCCACCGACCTGGACGCGGCCAAGCTCAGCGGCCGCGGAGCCCAGGTGTCACTGCTCAACACCAGCAACGGTTTTGGCGGCGAGTGCCATCTGGACGCACCGATGGTGAACCGCGCCCTGCCGGGCCTGGACCTTGCCGCGCTGGACCTGGTGATCATCGAGAACGTCGGCAACCTGGTCTGCCCGGCGGAGTTCGACGTCGGCGAGCACGCCAAGGCCATGGTGTACTCCGTGACCGAGGGCGAGGACAAGCCGCTGAAGTACCCGGTCATGTTCCGGTCGGTGGATGTGGTGCTGCTCAACAAGATTGACCTGGTCCCCTACCTCGATGCCGACGTTGACACCTACATCGAGCACGTGCGCATGGTCAACGCGACGGCGACCATCCTGCCGCTCAGCGCGCGCACCGGGGCCGGGATGGCCGCGTGGTTCGGCTGGCTGCGACGCTTCGCCGGGGAGCCGTCGGCCTAACGGTCCGTCTTGCAACGGTTTTGCATGACGCCGGCCGCCACGCCCGCCGACTCCCGGCCCGGCGGCACGAAACAGCTTGCAACGCTTGTCTAACTACTTGGTCCCCCAGAACCGTTGACACGCCCGGCAGTGAGGAGTAGACCCAAAAATTAGCGCTGCGCAAGTGGGCCGACGGTCGACTCCGGCGGCGCAGGGGCCTCAGCCCGGTCCCGGAAAGCTGCAGCATGCCAACAGAAGCAGCAGTCAAAGCGGAAGAAACGCTGATCCACGTTCTATGGATCAATGCGGGGCTCAGTTGTGACGGCGATTCGGTGGCGTTGACTGCCGCCACCCAACCCACAGTCGAGGAGATCGCCCTGGGCGCTCTGCCGGGACTGCCGAAGGTCGCCGTGCACTGGCCACTCATCGATTTCGAATGCGGACCCAGCGGGGGGGCGGACGACTTCCTCTCCTGGTTCTTCAAAGCCGACCGCGGTGAGCTCGAGCCCTTCGTGCTGGTCGTCGAGGGGTCCATTCCCAACGAGAAGATCAAGGACGAGGGCTACTGGTGCGGGTTCGGCAACGACCCGGCCACCGGCCAGCCGATGACCACCAGCGAGTGGCTCGACCGGCTGGCGCCCAAGGCCACCGCGATCGTCGCGGTCGGGACGTGCGCCACCTACGGCGGCATCCACGCGATGGCCGGCAATCCGACCGGGGCAATGGGCGTCCCCGACTACCTCGGCTGGGACTGGAAGAGCAAGGCCGGCATCCCGATCGTCTGCGTCCCCGGCTGCCCGATCCACCCGGACAACCTGTCGGAGACGCTGACCTACCTGCTCTACATGGCGACCGGCCAGGCACCGATGATCCCGCTCGACGACGCGCTGCGCCCCAAGTGGTTGTTCGGCAACACCGTCCACGAGGGCTGTGACCGCGC
>NZ_LZJG01000424.1:0-20450 GCF_001667785.1 Mycobacterium sp. E3247
ATGCGGGTGATCACCTCGTGCATGTCGTAGGGCTGGTTGGCCGAGTCCGGGATCAGCGTGTCCAGCTCGAGGTCCTCCTCGGTGAGGTTGTCCTCGATCGCGCCCTCGGGGACGGGCTCGGCGTAGCGCGGCGCGTCGGTGGCGTTGTTGGGCGGCAGGTAGCTCAGCAGGTCGCGCACCCAGTCGAAGGCGTCCTGCTCGCCGGAGGCGACGTAGTGCAGGGTGCCCGACTTGGCCATGTGGGTGTGCGCGCCGCCGAGCTCCTCCATCGTGACGTCCTCACCGGTGACGGTCTTGATGACGTCGGGCCCGGTGATGAACATCTGGCTGGTCTGGTCGACCATCACCACGAAGTCGGTCAGGGCGGGGGAGTAGACGTGCCCACCGGCCGCGGCGCCCATGATCAGCGAGATCTGCGGGATCACGCCGGAGGCCAGGATGTTGTTGCGGAAGATCTTGCTGTACAGGCCGAGCGAGACGACGCCCTCCTGGATCCGCGCCCCGGCGCCGTCGTTGATGCCGATCAGCGGGCGGCCGGTCTTGAGCGCCAGCTCCTGGACCTTGACGATCTTTTCGCCGTAGACCTCGCCGAGGCTGCCGCCGAACACCGTGGCGTCCTGGCTGAAGATGCACACGTCGCGGCCGTCGATGGTGCCGTAACCGGTGATCACACCGTCGCCGAGCGGGCGGTTGTTCTCCATGCCGAAGTTCTTGCTGCGGTGCCGCGCCAGCGCGTCGAGCTCGACGAACGAGTCCTCGTCAAGCAGCGCCAGGATGCGCTCGCGGGCGGTCAGCTTGCCCTTGGCGTGCACCTTGTCGACGGCCTCTTCGCCCACCGGGTGCAGCGACTCTTCCCGGCGCTTGTGCAGCTCGGCGAGCTTGCCTGCCGTGGTGTGGATGTCGATGGTGTGCTCGGCTGCGGGCTCCGCGGTGTGGTCGGTAACGCTTGTCATGGGAGTCGAGCTTAGCGGCGCGGTAGTCTCCGCTGATGGACGCCCGCCCGGTGGGAACTGCGGACTGGGCGGCCGAATGCGATGTGCTGGTCGCGGGATCGGGCGGTGGCGGGGTCACCGGTGCCTACACCGCGGCGCGCGAGGGTCTGGACGTGTTGCTGGTGGAGGCGACGTCGAAATTCGGCGGGACCACCGCCTACTCGGGTGGGGGCGGCGTCTGGTTCCCGTGCAACCCGGTGCTCGTGCGGGCCGGTGTTGACGACACCATCGAGGACGCGCTCACCTATTACCACGCCGTGGTCGGTGACCGCACCCCCCGCGAACTGCAGGACACCTACGTCCGCGGCGGCGCCGGGCTGATCGAGTACCTGGAGGCCGACCCCCTGCTGAAGTTCGTGCCGTTGCCCTGGCCGGACTACTACGGCAAGGCGCCGAAGGCGCGGCTGGACGGCCAGCGCCACATCGCCGCGAAGCCCTGGAAGGTGGCCGCCGCCCCCGAACTGCGCGAGGCGATCCGCGGGCCGCTGGACACCGACCGGCTCGGCGCGGAACCGCCCTCCGACTACTACGTCGGGGGACGCGCGCTGATCGCGCGGTTCCTCAAGGCGATTGCGCAGTACCCGACGGCGTCGCTGCAGCGCGACACCGCCCTGGTCGAGTTGGTGATGTCCGACGGGCCAGAAGGGCGGGTGACGGGCGCGATCGTCGAGAGTCACGGTGAGCGCCGCGCGATCCGGAGCCGGCTCGGGGTGCTGCTGGCCGCCGGCGGTTTCGAGAACAACGAGGAGTTGCGGCGCAGATACGGGGTGCCGGGCGACGCACGAGACACCATGGGCGGCCCGGGAAGTCGCGGCCTGGCGCTGCAGGCCGGCATCGCCGCGGGCGCCGACACCGACCTGCTGGACCAGGCGTGGTGGTCGCCCGGCATGACGCATCCCGACGGCCGCTCGGCATTCGCGCTGTGGTTCACCGGCGGCATCTTCGTCAACCAGGACGGCAACCGGTTCGTCAACGAGTCCCGGGCCTACGACCGGGCCGGCCGCGAGATCATCGAGCAACTGCGGGACGGGTCAATCACGTTGCCGTACTGGATGATCTACGACGATAGGGAGGGCGAGGTGCCGCCGGTGAAGGCGGCCAACGTCTCCATCGTCGAGACGGAGCGCTACGTCGCGGCCGGCCTGTGGCACTCCGCGGACACCCTGGACGAGCTGGCCGACAAGATCGGTGTCCCCGGTCGGCAGCTGGCGGTAACGGTGGCCCGGTTCAACGGCTTCGCCGCGTCCGGCGTCGACGAGGACTTCGGCAGGGGCGACGAGGCTTTCGACCGCGCGTTCTCGGGGGGCGCCTCGCCCCTGGTGCCCATCGATCGCCCGCCGTATCACGCCGCGGCTTTCGGCATTTCGGACCTGGGCACCAAGGGCGGCCTGCGCACCGACACCGCCGCCCGGGTGCTCGACACGTCCGGCAACCCCATCCCCGGTTTGTACGCCGCCGGCAACACGATGGCCGCGCCCAGCGGCACCGCCTATCCCGGCGGCGGCAACCCGATCGGAACCAGCATGCTGTTCAGTCACCTGGCCGTCCTGGACATGCTCGACGCCACGAGCCGCCGGGTCCGCTGAGTTCTAGGCTGGGTCCAGTGACAGACCGAGACCAGCTCCCAGCACCGTTGGACGAGACCGCATTACGAGCCGAGCTGATCGGCACCGGGCTCGGCTGGCGCCGGCTCGACGTCGTCGAGCAGACCGGCTCCACCAACGCCGACCTGCTCGCGCAGGCGACGTCGGGGACCGATGTGGCGGGCGCCGTGCTGATCGCCGAGCACCAGACCGCCGGCCGCGGGCGGCACGGCCGCGGCTGGTCGGCCACCCCGCGGACGCAGATCACGATGTCGGTGGGCGTCAGCATCGTCGACGTGCCGACCGCCGGGTGGGGCTGGCTGCCCCTGGCCACCGGGGTGGCGGTGGTCGACACGCTCGCCCCGCTGCTCGACGGGGTTCGGGTGGGGCTCAAGTGGCCCAACGACGTCCTGGCCGGACCCCCCGATGCGCCGGGCAAGCTGGCCGGCATCCTGGCCGAGGTGGCGAAGCCGGTGGTGGTGATCGGCCTGGGGCTCAACGTCTTCGAGGCTCCGGGCGGCGTCGACGGGGCCACCTCGCTGCTCGACCTGGGCGTGCCGGCGCCCGACCGCACCCGGCTGGTGTGCGGGCTGCTGAGAGAGCTCGGACGGCGGATCGTCGCCTGGCGCGCCGCGCGCGGGGCGGACTGGGCGCTGGCGGCCGACTACCGGGCGCGCAGCCTGACCATCGGCAACCGCGTGCGCGCGCAGGTGCCCGGCGGCAAGGAAATCGTCGGGATGGCGAGCGCCGTCGACGACCAGGGCAGGCTGTGCATCGAGACCGGGGGACAGACCGTCGTCGTTTCGGCGGGTGACGTGGTGCATTTGCGGTAACTTTCGCCAGGTGAGCTACCCGGATAACGTCCTGGCCGCCGGCGAACAGGTGATCATCCATCGCCACCCGCACTGGAAGCGGCTGATCTGGCCCGTCCTGGCCCTCCTGCTGGCGACCGCGCTGGCGTCGTTCGGGTCCGGCTACCTGAACTCGACGCATTGGGGCCAGCCGGCCAAGAACGTCATCTACGCCGTCATCTGGGGCATCTGGCTGGTGATCGTCGGCTGGCTGACGCTGTGGCCGTTCCTGAGCTGGCTGACCACCCATTTCGTGGTCACGAATCGACGGGTGATGTTTCGGCACGGGGTGCTGACCCGCACCGGGATCGATATCCCGCTGGCGCGGATCAACAGCGTGGAATTCCGTGACCGCATTACCGAGCGGATGTTTCGGACCGGGACGCTGATTATCGAATCGGCGTCACAAGATCCGTTGGAGTTCTACGACATTCCGCGGCTGCGCGAGGTGCACGCGCTGCTGTATCACGAGGTTTTCGACACCCTCGGTTCGGAGGAGTCGCCCGGCTGAGTCAGCCGGCTGGCCCGGTTGCGCCAGGCCCGCAGCAGCGTGACGTTCCCGCCCTCGATCTCGTCCTCGAGCATCTCGGCGATGCCGCCGGCGGTCAGCGCGGACTCCAGCGCCTTGTCGGGGTTGCGCGCGTACTCGTCGGGGAACACCCAGCGCCGGAACGCCCAGAAGCGGAACGCCATCTGCAGCAGGTTGCCGATGATGTAGGCGGAGATGAAGTCGGCAATGTTCTCCACGGTCAGCGACACCATCGGCTCCCGCAGCTGCAGGATGTAGCTGGAGAACCACAGCGGCGCCATGGACAGCAGCACGCCCACGCCGCTGAACGCGAAGAACAGCAGCGCCTCGTGGTGACGTTCGCGGCCGCCGCGATCGCGGAAGCTCCATTCGCGGTTCAACACGTAGGACGCGATGACCGCAACGATGCCGGCGATGACCTTCGCGGTGACCGGCTTGTAGTCCAGAATTGTCAGCTTGAGGGTATAGAAAATCGCCGAGTCGATCACGAAGGTCGTTCCGCCGACGATGGCGAATTTGATCAGTTCGTGGTGGCGCAGCAAATAGGGCTGAATAAATCCGGGCAGACGCTCGATTGCGGCTTCGGCGAAGGGCACAAGTCGTCAGTCTACGGACGCACACAAAATCGACGCAAAATCGTACATAACATTTCGGCGTCACCGCCGGTCAACACGCCGCCGGCGCCGTGACACCATGATGGCCGTGCCGAGTACACACCCGCCCGGAGCCGTCCCCGCAGTCTCGCCGTTGGTCGCCATGGTCGGCGGCGGTCAACTGGCCCGGATGACCCACCAGGCCGCGATCGCCCTGGGGCAGACGCTGCGGGTGCTGGCCACCGCCGCCGACGAGCCGGCCGCGCAGGTCACCCCGGACGTCGTGATCGGCTCGCACACCGATCTGGAGGACCTGCGCCGGGTGGCGGCCGGGGCCCACGTGCTGACGTTCGACCACGAGCACGTGCCGGCCGAACTGCTGGAGAAGCTGGTCGCCGAGGGCGTCAACGTGGCGCCGCCGCCGCAGGCGCTGGTCCACGCCCAGGACAAGCTGGTGATGCGCCGGCGGCTGGAGACCCTGGGTGTCCCGGTGCCCCGCTATGCCGAGATCGCAACCATCGACGAACTCGACGCCTTCGCGCGGCGGATTGCCGGCCCCGTGGTCGTCAAAGCGGTCCGCGGGGGTTACGACGGGCGAGGGGTGCGGATGGCCCGCGACCCCTCGCATGCCCGCGAAATCGCGACCGCCTTCCTGGCCGATGGGGTGCCGGTGATGGCCGAGGAACAGGTGAACCTGCGCCGCGAACTGTCGGCGCTCGTCGCGCGCTCCCCGTTCGGCCAGGGCGCGGCGTGGCCCGTGGTGGAGACCGTGCAACGCGACGGCATCTGCGTCCAGGTGATCGCCCCCGCGCCCGAGCTGCGCGGCGACGTGGCCGCCGCCGCCCAGCAGCTGGCGTTGCGGCTGGCCGCCGAGCTCGGCGTCGTCGGGGTGTTCGCCGTCGAGCTGTTCGAGACGGTCGACGGGGAGCTGCTGGTCAACGAGCTCGCGATGCGGCCGCACAACTCCGGGCACTGGACCATGGACGGCGCGCGGACCGGTCAGTTCGAGCAGCACGTCCGGGCCGTGCTGGACTATCCGCTGGGCGACACCGACGCCGTGGCGCCGGTGACGGTGATGGCCAACGTGCTCGGCGCGCCGCAGCGGCCCGCCATGACGGTCGACGAGCGGCTGCACCACCTGTTCGCGCGGATGCCCGACGCCCGCGTGCACCTCTACGGCAAGGAGGAACGGCCCGGCCGCAAGGTCGGCCACGTCAACTTCCTCGGGGCCGACATGGCCGAGGTGGCCGCGCTGCGGGAACGCGCCGAGCGGGCGGCACACTGGTTGTCACACGCGCAGTGGACGGACGGATGGGACCCACATGACTAGAAACCCCAGGGTCGGGGTGATCATGGGCAGCGACAGCGACTGGTCGGTGATGGCCGACGCCGCGGCCGCGCTGGCCGACTTCGACATTCCGGCCGAGGTCCGGGTGGTCTCGGCGCATCGCACGCCCCAGGTGATGTTCGACTACGCGCGCGGGGCGGCCGACCGCGGCATCGAGGTGATCATCGCCGGCGCCGGCGGGGCCGCCCACCTGCCCGGGATGGTGGCCTCGGCGACGCCGCTGCCGGTGATCGGGGTGCCGGTGCCGTTGGCGCGGCTGGACGGCCTGGATTCGTTGCTGTCCATCGTGCAGATGCCGGCGGGCGTCCCGGTCGCCACGGTGTCGATCGGGGGCGCCCGCAACGCGGGACTGCTCGCGGTGCGCATGCTCGGCTCGTCGGACCCGGCGCTGCGCGCGCGGATCGTCGAGTTCTCCGACCAGTTGGCCGAGAGCGTGCGGGCCAAGGATGAAGCGCTGCAGCAGCGTCAGGGTAAAGTTACCGGCGAGTAGCTAGAGGAGGCTCGTGATGGCTGGTTGGGCCGGAGACCCCACGTTCGATCTGTTCCAGTTGCCCGAGGAACACCAGGAATTGCGGGCCGCGATCCGCGCGTTGGCGGAGAAGGAGATCGCCCCGCACGCCGCCGATGTCGACGAGAACTCGCGGTTCCCGGATGAGGCGCTGGCGGCGTTGAACGCGTCGGGCTTCAACGCGGTGCACGTGCCCGAGGAGTACGGCGGGCAGGGTGCGGACTCGGTGGCGGCGTGCATCGTGATCGAGGAGGTCGCCCGGGTTGATGCGTCGGCGTCGCTGATTCCCGCGGTGAACAAGCTGGGCACCATGGGGCTGATCCTGCGGGGGTCGGACGAGCTGAAGAAGCAGGTGTTGCCGCAGATCGCCGACGGTTCGGCGATGGCGTCCTACGCGCTGAGCGAGCGGGAGGCCGGCAGTGATGCGGCGTCGATGCGTACCCGGGCCAAGGCCGACGGGGATGGCTGGATCCTCAACGGCGCCAAGTGCTGGATCACCAACGGCGGCAAGTCGAGTTGGTACACGGTGATGGCGGTGACCGACCCGGACAAGGGCTCAGGCGGCATCTCGTCGTTCATGGTGCACGCCGACGACGAGGGTTTCACCGTCGGTCCCAAGGAACGCAAGCTGGGCATCAAGGGGTCACCGACCACCGAGTTGTACTTCGAGAACTGTCGCATCCCGGGGGATCGGATCATCGGCGAGCCGGGCACCGGCTTCAAGACCGCGCTGGCGACGCTGGACCACACCCGGCCCACGATCGGCGCCCAGGCGGTCGGCATCGCTCAGGGTGCGTTGGACGCCGCGATCGCCTACACCAAGGATCGCAAGCAGTTCGGCCGCCCGATCAGTGATAACCAGGGCGTGCAGTTCATGCTGGCCGACATGGCGATGAAGCTGGAGTCGGCCCGGCTGATGGTCTATCACGCGGCGGCGCGCGCCGAGCGCGGCGAATCCAACCTGGGCTTCATCTCCGCGGCGTCCAAGTGCTGGGCGTCTGACGTCGCGATGGAGGTGACCACCGACGCGGTGCAGCTGTTCGGCGGCGCGGGCTACACCGTGGACTTCCCGGTCGAGCGGATGATGCGCGACGCCAAGATCACCCAGATCTACGAGGGCACCAATCAGATTCAGCGCGTGGTCATGTCACGGGCGTTGCTGCGCTGACCGATAGGATCTCCGGCGGTTCACCATCCGGGGTGGTAGGGCCGGACGTAGAGTCGTGCGATGAGTCGTGCCCGCGGCAGGGGGTCTGAAGTGAACAGCGTGGCGTCCTCTGCGCATCCCCGGATGACCGGGACTTGATGCCGGTGCGCGCTCCAGTGACCCCGGCGGCGAATTGGCAGTCCTTGTCTTTGCTGTTGGTGGAGGACGACCGCGCCGACGCGGTGCTGGTGGAGGACCTCATCGCTGACGCGGTCGCCGACATCCGGGTGGTGTGGGCGCAGTCGATGGCCCACGCCGAGCGTGAACTGGCCTCGGCCCGGCCCGACTGCGTGCTGCTGGACCTGCACCTGCCCGACGCCAACGGCATCGACGCGCTGGACCGCATCGCCAAGCGCGACGCCACGGTGCCGATCGTCGTGCTGACCGGGCTCAACGACGAGTACTTCGGGGCTTCCGCGGTCGCCGCCGGCGCCCAGGACTACCTGGTCAAGGGTCGCGTCGAACCCGAGATGCTGCGGCGCGCGCTGCTGTACGCGATCGAGCGCAAGCGTGCCGAGCTGATTGCCGCCGACCTGCACGCCACCCGGCTGCGGGCCCGGGAGAACGCGCTGCTGGAACGCGGGCTGCTGCCGTCCCCGCTGCTGCTGGACAACCCGGGCGTCGACATCGTCGCCCGGTACCGGCCGAGCCGCGAGGACGCGCTGCTGTGCGGCGACTTCTACGACGTGGTGCAGACGCCCGACCGGGTGGTCCACGTCCTGATCGGCGACGTCGCCGGGCACGGGCCGCACGAGGCCGCCCTGGGCGCGGCGCTGCGGATCGCCTTCCGCGCGCTCACCTTCGCCGGCGTGCAGGGCGTGGAGCTGATGCGGCAGCTCGAGCGGGTGCTGCACTCCGAACGAACGGGCACAGGGGTTTTCGCGACCGTCCTGAGCCTGGAGATCCCGCCCGACAGCTCGCGCATCACCGCGATCCGGGCCGGCCATCCCGGGATGCTGTTGCAGCGCGACGGCACCGTCGAATGGCTGGAGCCGCCGGGTGGCCCCGCGCTGGGTCTGCGCGCCGACGACGACTGGCCGCGGCACGAGATGGACCTGCCGCCGGGTCACGGCCTGCTGCTGCTCACCGACGGGCTGTTCGAGGGGTATTCGGGACCGGGCGCCCAACGCCTGGGCGAGGACGGCCTGCTCGAGCTGGCCCGGTCGCACGCCAACCGGCCGGGGCCGGAGTTCGTCGACGCGCTCATCGACGGGGCGCAGCAACTCGCCCAGCCGCGAGGCGGGCTCACCGACGACATCGCCGTCCTGCGGGTCGAAAGGACCACCAGGTGACCCCGACGTTGCGCCGCTTGCGGCTGTCGCAGCTCACCGTGCGCGGATGGCAGGCCCTCGTCCTGGTCAGCATGGGCGTCATGGTGCTGGCCGGCGCGCTGGTCGGCGCGTCGCTGCTGAACCGCACGGACGACATGACGGACCAGCTCGTCGACAGCATCCAGCCGGCGCGCGTGGCGGCCTTCCAGCTGCAGGCCGCGCTGCGTGACCAGGAGACGGGAATCCGCGGCTACCTGTTGGCCGGGGACCGGCAATTCCTCACGCCGTACTACGACGGGCAACACGCCGAACAGGCCGCGGCGGAAGAGATCCGGCGGTGCCTGGGTCAGCGCCCGGATCTCATCGTCGACCTCGCCGCCATCGAGGACGCCGCCGCCAACTGGCGGGCCAGCTACGCCGAGCCGGTCATCGCCACGGTGCTGCCCAACGGCAAGAACGTCGCGAGCAAGCCGTCGGCGGAGCGCGGAAAGACCGAATTCGACCATCTGAGAACGCTTTTCGATAGGCAGAACGCGAACCTGTCGGCGGCGCGGGTGGCCGCCGCGGCCGAGCTCAAGCACACCGACGCCTGGCGGGACCGGGTGTTCGGCGCCATGGTGTTGCTGTTCTTCATCACGGCCGGGCTGCTGGGGTTCCTGGTCCGCGACACGGTCGCCCGTCCGCTCGCCGCGCTGGCCGCGGCGTGCCGGCGGATCACCCAGGGCAGCTTCGAGGAGAGCATCGCAGCGCCGAAGCGGCCCAAGGACGTTCGCGACATGGCCATCGACGTGGAGAACATGCGCAAGCGGATGGTCGAGGAACTCGAGGTGTCGCGGTCGGCCCAGGCGCTACTGGACGAGCAGGCCGCCGAATTGCGCCGGTCCAACACCGAACTCGAGCAGTTCGCCTATGTCGCGTCGCACGACCTGCAGGAGCCGCTGCGCAAGGTCGCCTCCTTCTGCCAGCTGCTGGAGCGCCGCTACGGCGACAAGCTCGACGAGCGGGGCATCGAATACATCGGCTTCGCGGTCGACGGGGCCAAGCGGATGCAGGCGCTGATCAACGACCTGCTCACGTTCTCGCGCGTCGGCCGGCTGGGCACCACCGAGACCGATGTGGACCTCGACGCGACGCTGGATTCCGGCCTGGCCAACCTGGCCGTCGCGATCGATGAGTCGCAGGCCGAAATCGTGCGCCCCGACGCCCTTCCACAGATCAAGGGCGACCCGACGCTGCTGACGATGCTGTGGCAGAATCTCGTCGGCAACGCGGTGAAGTTCCGGCACAAGGATCGCCCGCCCCGCGTCGTCATCGAGTGCGCTCCGGGCATCGGCAATCACGACGGCCAATGGGTGATCACCGTGTCGGACAACGGCATCGGCATCCCGGCCGAGTTCGCCGACAAGGTCTTCGTCATCTTCCAGCGCCTGCACGGCCGCGATGTGTACGCGGGGACCGGCGTCGGGCTCGCCCTGGTCAAGAAGATCGTCGAGCACCATGGCGGCACCATTCGGATCGACACGTCCCGCACCGAGGGGACGCGGTTCGAGTTCACCCTGCCCATGGCCGGGCCCGAGCCCGCCGAGCACGCAGACTCAGCCGCTTTGGAAGGAGCGCATCAGTGACATCAGAGGGCAGAGCGATCGACATCCTGCTCGTCGAGGACGACCCGGGGGACGAGCTCATCACGCGAGAAGCGTTCGAGCACAACAAACTCAAGAACCGGCTGCACGTGGCGCACGACGGGGAGGAGGGACTCGACTACCTCTACCAGCGCGGCAAATTCGAGGACGCGCCGCGGCCCGACCTCATCCTGCTGGACCTGAACCTGCCGAAATACGACGGCCGCCAACTGCTGGAGAAGATCAAGTCCGACCCGGACCTGGCCCGCATCCCGGTCGTCGTGCTCACCACCTCCTCGGCGGAGGAGGACATCCTGCGCAGCTACAAGCTGCACGCCAACGCCTATGTGACCAAGCCGGTAGACCTGGACCAGTTCATGAAGGCGGTCCGGCAGATCGACGAGTTCTTCGTCCAGGTGGTGCGGCTGCCCAGCCTGTGACGGCCTACGGCGTGGTCTGCGGCGCGTTCAGGAATGCGTCGTTGTGCTGCCCGGGCGCGGGCGGGGGATCGGTGGCCACCGCGTCGAAGCTCGAGTAGCGCGCCGGCATGCGGACCACCGTGACCGAGTCCTCGCCGCTGCCCACCCGCAGCGCGAGCTCGTTCTCCGCGAACAGCGGGGTGTCCACCACCTGCTTCCAGGTGTAGGCCAGGCAGGCCATCAGGCCGCCTTCCTGGAGCAGCTCAACCCACTCCGCCGCGGTCCTGGCGGCCAGCGCCGCCTCGAGTTCCTCGGTCAGCTCGGCGTAATTCATTGCGCGCGAACGCTGGTCGATGAACCGCTCGTCGGTCAGCAGGTCCGGGCGGCCGATGATCTCGCACAGCTTGGCCCAGTGCTTGGGCACATACGCACTGATCACCAGGTACCCATCGGCCGCCTTGAACGCGTCCGACGGTTGCGTCGCGAAACCAACTCCCTTGCGCTTCTTGGGTTTCGGTGTGGCGTCGGGCTTGGGCGCCTCGGCCGGCTTGTTGAGGTGGATGGTGAGCTGCCCGGCCTGCAGGTTGACCGCGACGTCGTACATGGCGACACGCACCACGTCGGCCACGCCATGGCGCTCCCGGTTGAGCAGCGCGGCCAGCACCGCCTGGGCCAGCACGTGCCCGCTGGCGGCGTCGACCAGCTGGAACGGGATGATCTGCGGCTTGCCGGTCGGCGTCGGCATCCCGGTGGTCATGCCCGACTCGGCCGCGACCATCAGGTCCACGCCCGGCCTGCTGCCGTGCGGGCCGTTGCCGCCGTAGGCCGACAGCCGCGCGTAGACGAGCCTCGGGTTGCGGGCGCGCAGGTCGTCGGGGCCCAGGCCCATGCGCTCCATCACGCCGGGACGAAACCCCTCCAGCACCACGTCGGCGGTGTCGACCAGCCGCAGGATCTGCTGCTTGGCCTCCTCGTCGGTGAGGTCCACCGCCACCGACTTCTTGCCGCGGTTGTGCGGCAGGAACAGCGTGGGCAGCGGCGGGCGCCCGGGCAGCACCGCGGTGATCTGCCGGGCCGCGTCGCCGTGGGGCGCCTCGACCTTGATGACCTCGGCGCCCAGGTCGGCCAGCACCTGCCCGGCCAGCGGCCCGGCGATGTTCTGGGTGAAGTCGAGAACCCGGAATCCGTCAAGCGGGTTGGCGGGGGCGCTGTCTGCCATGGGTGGCCTTCCTGTCATCCGGCCTGCTTCAAGACCCCAGTGCAGTAGTAGTTCTGGGCGAACGGCGCACCGGGGTCGGTGCGCTGCAAAGGTAACCCGTTGTCGGCCAACAGCTGATTCAGGGGTGTGCGCACGGTGCGCCAGCCGAGCCGCTCCAGGTGGGTGGCGGCGTCGGTGCGCTCGCCCGGGAAGCCCAGGTCGCCCAGCGCGATGTCCAGGCCGTTGTCCCGCCACTTCTGGCTGGCGGCGTTCAGGGCGTCGCCGTTGGTGCCGGAGTTGATGAAGACCTCGGCGACCAGGCGGCTGCCGTCGGCGCTGAGCGCGGTGATGTCGTCGAGCAGCCGGTCCTGCGCCTCGGGCGGCAGGAAACCGAGCAGGCCCTCGGCCGCCCAGGCGGCGGGCCGCGCGGCGTCGAAGCCGGCCCGGCGCAGCGCCGACGGCCAGTCGTGGCGCAGGTCGATCGGGACGGCCCGGACCTCGGCGGTGGGCTCGGCGCCGAGCTCGGCGATGGTGGCGGTCTTGAATTCGATGACCTGCGGCTGGTCGATCTCGAACACCGCGGTGCCCGCCGCCCACGGCAGCCGGTAGGCCCGCGCGTCCAGGCCCGAGGCCAGCAGGACCACCTGGCGGATGCCGGCGTCGCCGGCCTCGGCGACGAACGCGTCGATGTACCGGGTGCGCGCGGCCAGCATGTCGGTCATGCGCTGCATGCCCCACGGGGCGCCGGGCTCGTCGACGTCGGCGGAGCTCAACTCCCCGGCGGCCCATCGTGTCATGAAGTCGACGCCGACGGCGCGCACCAGTGGCTCGGCGAACGGGTCGTCGATCAATCCGTCGCGGGTGGCCCGGGCCCGTCCGGCCGCCACCATGGTGGCGGTGGCCCCCACGCTGGTGGCCAGGCCCCAGGTGTCATTCTCGGTGCGCGTCATCGGCATTGCCCCTTTCCGGCGAGTCGTTAACCAGAGTAACGATGGTGACCAAAGGCCCACCCGGTAGTGGCGTTACGCCCTTGTCCGAGGCCGCACCGGGCGGCAGCATCGACGTGTGCAGACGGTGCGAATTTTCGGGCGGGCGGGTTTGGAAGCCCGGTCGCTCCTGCTCTATGCCCGTTCCGGGGGCCTGCGGTTGATCGCGCCCGGACGAATCTTTCCGGTGCTGCGCGCCGTGGAGCGCTTCGGCCTGCTCGGGGCGGCCACGGCGATCGCCGCCGGGCGGGACCGCGACGGTTTGGCGCTGATCGACGAGCGCGGACCCCTGACGTTCGGTGAGCTGGACTCGCGGACCAACGCGCTGGCCAACGAGTGGCGGCGGCTCGGCCTGGGCCCGGGCCACGCCGTGGCGATCCTGGTGGGCAACCACCGGGGCTTCCTGGAATCCGTGTACGCCGCCGCCAAGTGCGGCGCCGGCGTCCTGCTGCTCAACACCGGTTTCGGCGCCCCGCAACTCGCCGAGATGCTGTCCCGGGAACGCGCCGACCTGCTGGTGTACGACGAGGAGTACGACGCCGTCATCGCCGACGTCCAGCCAAGGTTGGGCCGGATCCGGGCGTGGACCCAGGCGCCCGCCCCCGACAGCCTCGACGCGCTGATCGAGCGCGGCGATCCCGGCCCGCCGCCGCCGTCGGGTGGGCGCCCCAAGATCGTCATCTCCACCAGCGGGACGACGGGCACCCCGAAGGGCGCCGCGCGTTCGGAACCCAGCTCGCTGATACCGGTCGGCGGCCTGCTCGGCAAGGCCCCGTTCCGCGGCCGGGAAGTCACCGAATGCTGTGTGCCGCTGTTTCATTCGATGGGCTTCAGCCACGCGATGTACGCGATGGTGCTGGGCTCGACCCTGGTGCTGCGCCGCCACTTCGACGCCCGGCAGGCGCTGGCCGGCGTGGCCGCGCACCGGGCCAGCGCCATGATCGTCGTGCCGATCATGTTGCGGCGCATTCTGGACCTGGGTCCGGCGGCCCTGGCCGAGCACGACCTGTCCTCACTGCGCATCGTGTTCATCGGCGGTTCCCAGCTCGGTGCCGCGCTGGCCACCCGGGCGCTCGAGGCGCTCGGCCCCGTGGTCTACAACATGTACGGGTCCACCGAGGTCGCCTACGCCACCATCGCCACGCCCGCAGACCTGGCGGTCGCGCCGGGCTGCGTGGGCGCGGTGGTGCCCGGATCGGTCGTCAAAATCCTCGGCGACGACGGCCAGGAGGTTCCCCCCGGGACGCCGGGGCGGATCTTCGTCGGCAACGTGCTGGCCTTCGAGGGATACACCGGCGGCGGCACCAAGGAATCGATCCGGGGCCTGATGTCGACCGGCGACGTCGGCCATTTCGATTCCGACGGAAGGCTTTTCATCGACGGCCGCGACGACGAGATGATCGTCTCCGGCGGGGAGAACGTGTACCCCGGCGAGGTCGAAGACGCGCTCGCCCATCACCCCGACATCGTCGACGTCGCGGTCGTCGGCGTGGACGACGAGGAGTTCGGCCAGCGGTTGCGGGCCTACGTCGTGGTCCGGCCCGGCGCGGCACTGACCGAACGCGACGTCCAGGACTACGTCCACAACCGGTTGGCGCGGTTCAAGGTTCCCCGCGACGTGTGCTTCGTCGACGCACTGCCCCGCAACGCGGGCGGCAAGGTGCTCAAGCGGGTGCTGACCAGCCAGGCTTGACATGGTGGTGTTACACCGGTTTTCGTCGCGAAACTGTATTCCGCGACGCGTTCGCCGAGTAATGCCGTCGCCAGTTGCAGTTTCGCGGCGGTTAAAGGCGATACCGGATCAACCGGGAGCTGTTGGCCACCACCGCGACCGACGAGGCGTTGTGCAGGATCGCGGCGAGCACGGGGGACAGCGCCCCGCCGGCGCCGATGATCAGGCCCGCGGCGTTGACCGCGATCGACATGCCGTAGTTCTCCCGGATGACGTCGACGGCCCGGGCGCCGAGATCGCGCACGTCGAGCAGGCGGCGCAGGTCGTCGTTGGCCAGCGCCACGTCGGCGGTCTCGACGGCGACGTCGGTCCCGGCCAGGCCCATGGCGATCCCGATGTCGGCCGCGGCCAGCGCCGGCGCGTCGTTGATGCCGTCGCCGACCATGCCGACCAGGTAGCCCTCGTCCTGCAGCCCGCGGACCACCTCGAGCTTGTCCTCGGGCATCACCTCGGCGCGCCACTCGTCGATGCCCAGCTCCTCGGCCACCACCTCGGCGATGTCCGGGTGGTCGCCGGTGAGCATGACTATCCGGCGAATACCGTTGTCCCGCAGCTCCTTCAGCACATCGACGGCCTCGGGGCGCACCTCGTCGCGCAGGCTGATCAGCCCCACCAGCTTGCCGTCGACCGCGAGCAGCAGCGGGGTCTCCGCCTGGCGCCGCAGCCTGTCCACCCACTCCGACGCCTTCTTGGACACCCGCACCTTTTCGGCGCGCAGCAGCCCGGGACTGCCGAGCAGCAGGGTGCGGCCGTCGGCCCAGGTCCGCATGCCCAGACCCACCAGCACTTCGCACTCCTCGTGCGGCGGGATGGTGATGTGGCGTTCCTCGGTCGAGCGGATCACCGCCTCGGCCAGCGGGTGCCGCGAATGGATCTCCGAGCTGGCTGCATACGCCAGCACCTGCTCGGGCTCCCAATCCTTGTGCAGGGCGATGATATTGGTGACCACGGGGCGGCCGACGGTAAGCGTGCCGGTCTTGTCGAAGACGATCGCGTCGACCCTGCCCGCCTGCTCGAGGTGCGAGCCGCCCTTGATCAGGATGCCGCGGCGCGCGCCGTTGCCGATCGCGGCGCTGATCGCGGTCGGGGTGGACAGGCCCACCGCGCAGGGGCACGCGATCAGCAGCATGGTCATCGCGCGGCGCACGTCGCCGGTGACCGCCAGGGTGAGGGCGGAGACGACGAACGAGGTGGGAACGAAACGGCGGGAGAAGTTTTCGCCGACCGTCTGGATGGGTGCCCGGTCGTGCTGGGCCTCCTCGACCCGGCTGATGATGCGCCCGATCGCGGTCTGGTTGCCGACGGCCTGGGCGCGCACCACCAGGCGTCCGCGCACCACGACCGACCCGGCGTGCACGTGCGCGCCGACCAGGACGGAGACGGGCAGGTTCTCGCCGGTGATCGCGGACTGGTTGACAATGGCCTCGCCGTCGATCACCTCGCCGTCCACCGGGATCGCGACGTGGTCGTGGATGACCACCTCGTCGCCGATCTGCACGCTGTCGATCGGCACCTGAACCTCGGCCTGGTCGGGCAGCCGGATCCACGCCGTGTCCTGGCTGCCGCGCAGCAGTTCCGAGATGGCCCGCCGGGTCCGTCGCAGGGTGAGGTCTTGCAGGTATTCGCCGATGTTGAGCAGCCACAGCACGGTGAGCGCCACCACGTTCTCGCGCAGCAGCAGGCTGGCTACGGTCGCCGCCGACACCAGAGCGTCGGTGCCGGCCCGACCCGACCGCAGCGAGCGCAGCGCGCCGCGCAGGAACGGGTAGCCGGTGAAGACGGTGACACCGGTGGCCAGGATCCGGCCGTTCGGGCCGAGCAGCGGCGGCCGGGCGAACACGTAGCGGCGCACGCCGAGCAACGCCAGCGCCACACCGCCGACCACCATCCGCAACACGTCGGTGTTGCGGATCTCCGACGAATGCGGCGCGCGTGCCGGGATCAGCTCGGCGGCGACGTGCGCGGCGGAGCCGATCGCGGCCAGCACGGCGGAGCGGTCGCAGCGCCGCGGCGAATACCAGACGACGACGGATCCGGTGCGCGGATAGGCGTGCACCACGCGCACGCCGTCCTGCTGGGCGACGGACTCCTCGATCGCGACCGCGCGCCGGGAGTCGCAGCGCAGCCACGCGACGGAAACGCGCATGCGCCCGGCGGCATCCGAAATGATCTGCAGCGCAGGGTCTTCCGTGGTCAGGTCGGGGAGGGCGGCGGTGTCGACGGACATGCCCGCGCGATCAGTGGTCGTGCTGGTGGGCGTCGGCGATGGACGGGGTGGGGGCTTCCTCGCCGATGCGTTCGCGGGCCTCGGCCATCACGTCGGCGATCTTGAGCCGGGCCGACTCGGCGGCCTCCTCGGCCTTGCGGGTCCCGCGCAGCCCCAGCTCGGCGGCCGACACCGCGGTCTCGTGCAGGGGGGCCTTGGCCACGGCCTTGCGCACCACCTCGTAGGCCGTCACGCCGACGAGGCCGGTCACCACCGTCGATGCCGCCTTTGCCAAGAGCGCGTATCCCGCCATTGCCCGGACCTCCTCGTCGTCGCAGCGTCAGCTGATGCTCGCTCGACGTTAACATCGAAATATTGCGATATCAATATGAATCGGCGCGGGCCCGCGGGCCTACAGCACCCGGGTGACCTTTTCGGTCTCGATCCTGCGCGGCAGCGCCGACGGGTCGGGATTGGCCACCTGCACCAGCGACGCGCCGACGGCCAGGATCGCCAGCAGCCCGTCCATCAGCTCCGCGGGTCCGGACCACGCGGCGGTGGAGAGGACCCGGTCGGCGGCCGTCAAATCCCTTGCCGCGGCCGATGTCCGGCAATCGGCCAGCACCTCGTCGACCGATCTGCCGGCGAGCGCGGGGCCGGGATGGCGTTCGGCGACGATCTGGTCGCCGTGCACCCGGACGGCCGTGGCGTAGTCGGTGACGCCGATCGGCAGGTCGGGGGCCGGGCGGCCGAAGGGGTCCAGCGAGAGCACCGCCACCTCACCCCCCGATGCCGCCACGGCGGCGTCCGCCTCGTCGAGCCGTTCGGCGGTGCACAGCGCCACGTCGGAAGGCCCCGCGAACACCGCCTCCGCGCCGATCCACCACACCCCGAACAGCGCGGCCGCGGTCTGCCAGTGCGCGGGCAGCAGGATCGCGACCCGGCTGCCCGGCCCGGCGCCCAGTTCGTCGCGCAACAGGTTGCCGGTCTTGGCCGCCCAGTTGGCCAGCGTCGCTGCGGACAACTCGATCCGCTCGCCGGTCGCGTCGTCGTAGTAGGTGATGCGCGGGCCGACCGGGTCGGCCCGCAGCATCGGCTCGAGGATCGCCCCGGACAGCGTGCTCAGTTGATGCACTCGGGCTTGTCGGAACCGGCGGTCAGGATCGGCGAGGGCGCCGGGACGTTCGGGTCGGGTGCCACCGCACCGACGTTGGACACCTTGGCGGGCATCACCGTCCCAGTGCCGGACAGCCCCGAGCCGGGGCCGCTGTAGTCGTTGCCCAGCACCACCCGCACCGAGCCCGCCGCGACGGACGGGTCGGCGACCACCGGCAACCCGCCCAGCTCCTTGGACACCTCCTGGGCGCCGAGGTCGTCGGTCTTGGCCGCCCGCACCTGGCTGCCCTTGACGTGGCCGCCGTCGTTGTTGCCGACCGTGCCCGCACCGAATCCCTTGGCCGTCAACACCTGGGATACCGCCGACGCCAGGCCGTTGATGTCGGTGTCGTTGACCACGCTGGCGGTGGTCTTTGCCGGGGTGTAGGCGATCTCCTCGGTCTTACCCTGCTCCTGGTCGTGCAGCAGCCCGTTGACCCAGTCCTGGACCTGATGCGGGTCCACCCGCACCACGCTCTGCATCCCGTCGTCGCTCCAGCCGGCCCCGTCCAGCACCGGGATGGTGGCGAACGCGACGTTGCCGCCGGCCAGTTTCTGCATCTGCTGGACGAAATCCATGACGTCCCAACCCTGCGAGATCACCACCGAGCGCTGCACGGCCGCCTCCAGCCGTTTGAGCGTCGTGGGGCTGGACAGCGTCTTGCCGGAGATGACGCGGTGGGCCAGCGAGGCCATCACCACCTGCTGGCGCACCACCCGGTCGAGGTCGCCGCGCGGCAACTCGTGGCGCTGGCGGACGAAGCTGAGCGCCTCGGGCCCGTCGAGCCGCTGCGGTCCGGCCGGGAAGTCGGCACCCGAAAGCGGTTCGAACACCGGCTCTTTGAGGCAGACGTCCACGCCGCCGAGCGCGTCGGTGATCAAGGAGAAACCCAGCAGGCCGATCTCGGCATAGTGGTCGACGGTGACGCCGGTGAGGTCGGCGACGGTCTTGATCAGGGCCTCGCGCCCGGCCTCGGTGCCTTGCGCCGCCGCGTCCTCGGCGGAGTCGCCGGCCTTGACCAGGCTGGTGCGCTTGGCCTCGCGGGTCTGGCCGTAGACGCCGTTGATCTTCGTCTTGCCCAGCCCGGGGGCCGCGACGTAGGAGTCACGGGGGATCGAGATGGCGGTCGCCGACTTCCCGTTGTTGGGGATGCGGATCAGGATGATCGTGTCGGTGTTGGTCGCTTCCTCGTCGCCGGCCCGCAGGGTGGCCAGTTCCTCTTGAGACAAGGGGTTGCCGTGCGCGTCGGTGCGGCTGTCGAGGCCGACCAGCAGGATGTCGATCGCGCCGTCGTCGCCGCCCTTGCCCAGCGAAGGTGCGGACATGTGAAAGATGCCGTCCTCGAACGACCGGACGTTGCTCCACGCGAGCCCGGTGCCGAGCACGACCGCGAGCGTGAGCGCGGTCGCAATCACACGAATCACACGATGCACAGGCATCCCATCAGATTACTTGCGACCCACACGCTTCGCGGGTAGCGAAGCACCGCGCGCCCCGGCGTTCGCCCGCGCTTTCCCGGGCATGCCAGACTCAGACCATGTCGAGCAGGATCGTGATCGCCGGTGCCGGGGGCCAGCTGGGTGGGTTTTTGCGCTCGCTGGCGGCCGGTAAGGACCGCGACGTCCTTGCGCTGACGTCGTCGCAGTGGGACATCACCGACCGCGCCGCCGCCGAGCGCGTCGTCCAGCGCGGCGACGTGGTGATCAACTGCGCGGCCTATACCGACGTCGACGGCGCCGAGAGCGACGAGGCTGGCGCCTACGCCGTCAACGCCACCGGCCCCGAGAACATCGCCCGGGCCTGCGCGCGCGCCGGCGCCCGGTTCATCCACGTCTCCACGGACTACGTCTTCGACGGTGACTTCGGCGGCGCGCCGCCGCACCCGTATGAGCCCAGCGACCAACCCGCCCCGCAGAGCGTGTACGGCCGCAGCAAGCTGGCCGGGGAGGAGGCCGTGCTGGCGGCGCTGCCGGAGGCCGTCATCGTCCGGACCGCCTGGGTCTACACCGGCGGTGACGGCAAGGACTTCGTCGCCGTGATGCGCCGGCTGGCCGCGGGGGACGGCCCGGTGCGGGTGGTCGATGACCAGGTCGGGTCGCCGACCTACGTGGGCGACCTGGCGGCCGCGCTGCTGCAGGTCGCCGACGACCACGTGCCCGGGCCCATTCTGCACGCCGCCAACGAGGGCGCGGTGTCCCGCTTCGAGCAGACCCGGGCGATCTTCTCCGAGTGCGGCGCCGACCCGGCCC